>DATLZD010000022.1:0-34699 GCA_035574155.1 Dehalococcoidia bacterium
CCCCGCCGGCGCTGTGGCCCCCGCCCCAGGTAATGGGCCTCGGCCAGCTCGAGACAGACCAGAAACGCCTGCCGCAGCCTGCCACTACCTTTCGCCATGGCATACGAAGCCTATCTCCAACCCTTTTACAAGACAAGCCCAGCTGAGATGCTGCCTCACGCCTGCCCCCTCGGGCGCGGGGGGCCTACGCCACGGTAGCGGGCACCTCCGGGCCATCACGGGGCGCTGAGGGCTACTGGTTGGAGGGAAGGTCGAAAAGGGACGGTTTACGGCCGGTAACGTTCTTCATCTCCTTGACGTCTAGATATGCGAAGCGAAGGGAACGGGGCAGGCCATGTCTGGCGACGGGCGCCTACACGGCGGGCCGTCCCGCTTGCTGCTTTTGGCCCAGCTGGCCTGGGCCGAGGGCGCGACGGAGACGGTCCTGGCCGATGCGGCCGAGGGGGTGGGCCGCGCCTGCCGCGCCCACCTGGCCGAGGTCTTGGAGCCTCTCCCCGAGGACTCCCTGCTGCGGGCCTGGCCCTACCCCCGCGCCAGGGAGCCCCGCCTGTCCCCTCTGGACCCAGCCGTGGTGGGGCCCCTGCAGAGCATCTCCGGTTCGGTTCTCCTGTCGGGCGAGGAGGCTAGACTCACGCCCAGCGCCGCCCAGGCCGGCGTCAGGTGGGCGCTGGTGGCGCCGGTGTATGCCGGCCATGTGCCGTGGGGACTGCTGGCCGTCTACCGGGTGCAGGGCCGCCCCTTCACTGCCTATCAGGCCCGTCTGCTGGAGGTGGCGGCCAAGGCCCTGGGCGCCTATCTCCAACGGGTCCAGTCGGCGCGAGAGCTGGAGTCCCTGCGCCGCCGCTGGGACGCCCTCTGGACCAACCCCTATCAGATCGTGTGCGAGGTGAGCCCGGGCGGCCGCATCCTCAAGGTCAGCCCGGGGTTTACCGACCGCCTGGGCGTCGACCCTGACTCGCTGGTGGGGGCCCTAGCCGGCCAGTTCATCCACCCCGAGGACCTGCAGGTGCTGGTGGAGCTGGCCCAGCGGCCCCATGCCAAGATGGCCCTGCGCTGGCGCCTGCCCGACGGTCAGTGGGTGTGGCTGGAGGCGGTGGGCAAGGCCTTCGAGACGCCCGAGGGGAGGCGGAGGGTCCTGGTCACCGTGCGCGACCTGACGGAGTACCGCCGCCTGGAGTCGGAGCTGCGCCAGAGCGAGGAGACCCTCCGCACCATCCTCGACACCGTCAGCGAGGCGGTCTTCATCACCGACAGCAGCCAGTGTTACGTCTGGTGCAACCAGGCCTTCAGTCGCGTGACGGGCTACAGCCGTAGCGAGGCCATCGGCCTGCCCGTGTCCACCCTGCTGCCGCCCGACCAGATGAACAAGGTGCGGGAGATCTCCCGCCGACAGCTGCGGGGCGAGCTGGGGAGCTACTCTTACGACCTGGAGATCCTCACCAAGGACGGGCGCCGACTCCCCATCGAGGTCAGCGTCAGCGTCATATGGAGGGCCGACGGCTCTTACTGGTTCGTGGGCACCTTCCGTGACGTCAGTGAGCGGCGTCGCTGGGAGGCGAGGCTGCTGCACCTGGCCGACCACGACCACCTGACAGGTGTCTTCAACCGCCGCCGCTTCTACGAGGAGCTGAACCGGGAGATGGACCGCCTCAAGCGCTACGGCGGCCGGGCTGCCCTACTGTGGGTGGACCTGGACGGCTTCAAGGAGGTCAACGACCGCTTCGGCCACCACGTGGGCGACGATGTGCTGCGGCACGTGGCGGCTGTCCTGCGTCTGGAGGTGAGGCGATCGGACATCGTGGGGCGGCTGGGAGGTGACGAGTTCGGCATCGTGCTGGTGGAGGCCGACGAGCGGGAGGCCCGGGCCGTTGCCCAGCGCATCCTGGACCGGCTGCAGAACTTGGCCCTGCCCGGCGGCCTGCACCTGTCCCTCTCGGCCAGCATCGGCATCGCCCTCCTGCACCGGATGGGGATGGACGCCAAGGAGGCCATGGTCTACGCCGACCGGGCCATGTATGCTGCCAAGGCCCAGGGGGTGGGCCTGGTGACGGTGCACCGTCCGTCCCAGAGCCAGCCCCTCGCCGTGTCGGCCCCCCACAAGGTGCGGGGCTGGGAGGTCCGGCTGCGTCGCGCCTTGCAGACGGGACGCCTCCGTCTCTTCTGTCAGCCCATCCTCAACCTCCACACCAACCAGGTGGGGCGCTACGAACTGCTGCTGCGGCTGCAGGAAAACAGCCACATCATACCCCCCTCCCTCTTCATGTGGGCGGCCGAGGAACTGAACCTGGTGCGGGACATCGACCGCTGGGTGGTGGAGCGCAGCCTGGAGCTGCTGCGGCTCCTGCTGGACGCCGGGCAGCGGCTGTCGCTGCACCTGGACCTGCACGTGAACATGTCGGGCCGCTCGGCCCTGGACCACCAGATGCGGCAGGCCTTGCGCGACCTGGTCCAGAAGGCCCGGCTAGAGCCGGGCCGCCTCGTGTTCGAGCTGACGGAGACGGCCGCCCTGCTGGACGTGCAGGAGCTGAAGGCCTTCATGGATGAGATGAAGGAGCTGGGGTGCCGCTTCGCCCTGGACAACTTCGGCTCCGGACACTCGTCCCTCTACCAGCTCCGCTTCCTCCCCTTCGACTACCTGAAGATCGACGGCTCCTTCGTCCGTGGTCTGCTGCAGGACCCGGTGGACCGCATGATGGTGCGGGGGCTGGCCCTGGCCGCCGGCGCCCTGGGGCTGCGCAGCATCGCCGAGCACGTGGAGGACCAGCAGACGCTGGAGGTGCTGCGGGAGCTGGGGGTAGACTACGCCCAGGGCTACTGCATCGGCCGGCCGCGACCGGTGGAGCAGGAGTGGCCGGGCGTCAGTGGGGCGGCAACTCCAGAGGGTGCCCGTTGAGGGTGACGGTGGCCTCCACCTTTACGGGCTGCGCCAGCGCCTGCTCCACGTAACAGGCCGAGCGGGCCAGGGACACCAGGCGGGCCACGTCCTCGACCGAAGCCGGCGACAGCAGCTCTATTTCCATCTCGAAGCCGTCACAGCCGGCCCGCAGGGTCCCGGCCAGGGCAGAGCCCTCGGTCCAGAAGCGTCCCCGCACCCGGACGGCGGCCTTCTCCAGGGGTATGCGCAGACGGCGGGCCAGACTGGCCGCCACCGACAGCGTTCAGAGGGCCAGGGCGGCCGCCAGATAGGCCAGAGGGGTGGGGGCTGACCCCGCGCCGCCCGCCTCTGGCGACTCGTCGGAGAAGATGAAGTGCTGGGGGCCGTCGCTGCGGCCGGCACGGGCCCGTCGCAGGGTGGGGGTCAGCAGCTCGGCGCTGGCCTCGTAGGTGAAATGGCGTCGCGGGCGCTCTCCTTCCCTCATGGGCGTCACTCCTTGGGCGGCTGGTCGGGCCGGTAGAAGACGACCCTGACCCTCTCCAGGGTGGCCAGCCCCTCTTGGACCATCTCCCTTACCGTGGAGAGGAAGGCCTCTATCTTCTCAGGGCGGTCGGCCACCTCGATAACGATGGGCAGGTCGCTGGAGAGCTCCAGCAGGCGGGAGGTGTGGATGACGCTGTTGGCCCCGAACCCTTCGATGCCGCGGATGACCGTGGCCCCCGCCAGCCCCTGTTCGCGGGCCTTCTCCACCAGCGCACGGTATAGGGGACGGCCATGCCAGCGGTCGCTCTCACCGACGAAGATGCGCAGCAGCAGGGCCTCTGTCTCCTCGTCCATGCTCTCAGCTCCCGATGCTTCCCAACCCCTTGCCCAGGACGAAGGCGGCCAGGCCACCTATGAGGCTGGCAGCCAGGTATGCCAGGCAGAGGAGATAGGCCCCGTCCCGTAGCAGGCCATGGGACTCGTAGACGAAGGTGGAGAAGGTTGTCATGGCGCCCAGGAACCCCACCGCCAGCAGGGAACGGGCCTCGGGGCCCAGGAGGCCGCGCTCCTCTATCAGCGCTATGATAACCCCCAACAGGAAGCAGCCCAACAGGTTCACCACCAGGGTGCCATAAGGGAAGGCTGTGCCCAGGAGGGAATAGACGGCCCGGGCCAGGAAGTAGCGGGCCAGGGCCCCCAGGGCCCCGCCTGCCGCTACCGCTACCACCGTCATCTGGCCTCTAAAGAGAAAGGCCCCCACCGGCACCTCGGTAGAGGCCATCAGCGTTGCCGCGGTTCGGCGCCCCCGGGGCGCCGGGCGGGCCTCATCGCCCCTTCTGGTGGGCGATGGAGGATTCGAACCTCCGACCTTCTCGGTGTAAGCGAGACGCTCTACCGCTGAGCTAATCGCCCACCTGCCAAATCCATGCTATTTATAGAGCATGGGGGCGGTCAAGGGCACAGCGGGGCGGCTCTTGGCCGACAGCAGCCAGCAGGAGGTGCGGCATGAAGGTCTTTCTCTCGGCGGCCATCACCAGCGGCCGACGCGAGTATGTGGAGGCGGTCCGGGCCATCGCCCAGGCCCTGCAGGACGAGGGGGTGGAGGTCCTCAACCGACGGGTGGCCGACCCCACCTTCCCTCAGCCGGCGGTGGACCGGGCCCGCGCCCTGAGGGAGGTCTACCAGTGGCTGCAGGAGGCCGATGCCCTGGTGGCCGAGGCCACCATCTCCTCCACCGGCGTCGGCTGCGAGCTGACCACCGTCCAGATGCGCGGCAAGCCGGTGCTCCTGCTCTATGACGCCCACTTCGGCTTCCGCATCTCCGACTGGGTGCTGCACCATCCCGACCCCAAGGTCACCGCCCGCCCCTACCGCGACCTGCCCGAGCTGGCCGAGGAGGTGCGCCGCTTCGTGCGTCAGGTGCGGGGGGATGCCTCGCCGTGAGCAGGCGCCGCCAGCCCCGGGGTCAGGTGTCCAGCAGCCTCTGCAGCAGCCGCTGGCGGGAGTGGGCATCGCCAGGGGTGCCTTGGTAAAACGCCCTTCCCCGCTCCAGCAGGTATACGCGGTCGGCTAAGGCCAGGCCAGGGCCGACATGGCCAGCGTGGCCGTCGCCAGGCCCAGGTGCGGGGTGAAGCCGCCCGCCAGCGGGGGGACGGCGGCCAGGGCTGCCAGCGCCCCCTCTATCTGTCCTGCCCCACCCACGACTACCACCACCAGGGCCAGCGGCAGCTTGAAGTCCCTTCCCGGGGCCAGGGCAAGGCGCGGCAGGCCGACCACCCCCGCCAGGCCGGCCCCCAGCCCGATGAAGCGACGACGGGAAAGCCTCCGGGCGGACATGTCACCCCTTTTGCGATGGCCCATGGGCCGCCCTACGCGTGCGGCGCAGATGGCGCGGTCATCGTCCCAGGTTAAGGGGCGGGCAGGCCGCGGCGCAACCGCTGCGAGCGAGGGCAGCCCTCTCCCCCCGCGAGGGCCTATAATGGGGGCAGGACTGCCATGCGGGTCTACTGGCGCCGTCTGCTTTACCGCCCCCGGGCCGTGGTGACGGCCAGGGAGGGGGAGGCGGTCACCCTGCGCATCGAGGGCCTCGTGTGTGACCTCTGCGCCGCCCGGGCCCGCCGGGGACTCCTGTCGTTGCCGGGGGTGGAGAGGGCGACGGTGGACCTGGAGGCGGGCACGGCCAGGGTCTGGTGCGCCCCCTCCACCCCTGACGGCGCCCTGGAGGGGGCGGTGGCGTCCACCGTCATCCTTCCCCGCCTGCGCTGGTTGCTGGACAGGGTGCGGCGGGCCCTGGCCTGGCCCGGGAGGGGTGCGGCGTGAGGGTGGGCGCCCACGTCTCCACCGCCGGCGGCGTGGACAAGGCCATTGACCGCGCTCTGGAGATGGGGGCCGAGGCGGTCCAGATCTTCACCTCCGCCCCCCAGAGCTGGCGGCGGCGGGAGTTCGGGCCCGAGGAGATAGAGGCCTTCCGCGCCCGCGCCCAGGCCGAAGGGCTGGGCCCCAACTACGTCCATGGCCCTTACCTCATCAACCTGGCCAGCCCCAACCGCGACCTGGTGGCCAAGTCGGTGGAGGCCCTGGTGCTGGACATGGAGCTGTGTCATCGGCTGGGCATGAAGGGGGTCATCTTCCACCTGGGGAGCCACAAGGGGGCCGGCCTGGACGAGGTGTTCGGCCAGATAGTGGACTGCCTGCTGCAGGTCGTCGCCCGCACTCCCGAGGACACCTGGCTCGTGCTGGAGAACTCGGCCGGCATGGGCGGGGCCGTCGGCTCCCGCTTTCCCGAGCTGGGGCGCATCCTGCGGGCGGCGGCCCACCCCCGCCTGAAGGTCTGTCTGGATACCCAGCACATGTTCGCTGCCGGCTACGACGTCCGCACTCGGGAGGGGCTGGAGGCGGCCATGGAGGAGTTCGACCGTGAGGTGGGCCTGGAGCGGCTGGTGGCCGTCCATGCCAATGACTCCAAGTGCCCCTTGGCCGGGGGTGTAGACCGACACGAGAACATCGGCTTGGGCTACATCGGCAATGAGGGGTTCCTCAACATCATCGCCCACCCGGCCTTCCGTGACCTGCCCTTCCTCCTGGAGGTGCCGGGCATGGACGGCGAGGGCCCGGACCGGCCCAACGTGGAGGCCCTGAAGGGGCTGCGGGCCGCGGCCCTGGGCGCCTGAGGGGCGCTGCGCCTGGCTTAGCGCTCTTTCACGCTTTTTTCACCCAATTCACAGTCGACAATATTGGCAACGATGCCTTACCTGGCTAAATTCCTTAACCAGGATGGCTGCCAATGGACGAGAGGTGTCCGCAGTCTGTCAGGCCGACTTCGAGGAGCTCTATCGTCGGCACCACCGACGGGTGCTGGCCTATATCCGGCGGCAAGTGAATGACCCCGAGCTGGCCCAGGACCTGGCGGCCGATACCTTTCTGCAGGCGTTCCTGGGCTTCCACCGGCTGCAGCGGCTGGAGGCGGGGCTCAGCTGGTTGCTGACCATCTCGCGACGCACCGTCAGCGCCTACCTGCGCCACCACCGGCGTCTTTCCCTCCAACCGTGGGGGTGGCCAACGGCGGAGGTCTCGGACCCGTGCCAGGGACTGGAAGAGGAAGAGCTAGCGGCGGCGCTACATCAGGCGGTGCGCTCCCTGCCGGCGCGACAGCGAGAGGCGCTGCTGCTGCGCTTCGTCCACGGCCTGCCCGGTCCCCAGGTGGCCCGGGTCATGGGCATCCAGCACGGCACGGCCCGGCTGCTGCTGCATCGCGCCATCGGCCGGCTGCGGGCGGACTTGGGCCGCTATGCCGAGGCGGGCTGAAGGTGGTAGATGTCGCCCAGCACCTCGAGAAAGGCCTGGACGGTGCGAGAGCGACGGCGGTTGTGGCGGTGGATGAGGGCTATGGTCCGCTTGGGCGGCGGCGCATCGGCGATGGGCACCTCCACCAGGGCACCCACCTGCAGCTCCCGCTCGATGGTGACCTTGGGCACCATGGCGATGCCCAGGCCCTGCTCCACCATCCGCTTGGTGGCCTCCAGCGAGTCCAGCTCCATGGCCACATGGGGCACCAGCCCCGCCTGCCGGAAGTAGGAGTGGATGAGGCCGAAGTAGCTGGAGCCCCGGTCGTAGAGGATCAGGGGCTGGGCCGCCACCTCCTCCAGGGTCACACGCTGCCGACGGGCAAAGGGGTGGTCGCCGTGGACCACCAGCACGATCTCGTCCTCGTAGAGGGGCACCGTGTCCACATCGGGGTGGTGGATGGCCCGCACCAGGCCCACCTGGACTTCGTCCCCCAGCACCATCTGCAGGACCTGCTCCGACCGCCCGGTGCGGATGGAGACGTTGATGCCCGGGTAGCGCTGGCGGAAGACGTGCAATATCTTGGGCAGGACATAGGTGCTGATGGTGAGGGCCGAACCCAGGCGCAGGTGGCCCAACTGGAGGTTGCGCACCTCCTCCACTGTGTCCCGCGCCTCCTTAACGATCTGCAGGATGCGCAGGGCGTAGGGAAGGAAGGCCTCGCCGGCATCGGTGAGGCGCACCCCCCGGCCGCCCCGCTCGAACAGCTCCTCCCCCAGCTCCCGCTCCAGCGACTGGATACGGGCGGTGACGGAGGGCTGGGTGAGCTGGAGGGCCTGGGCCGCCTTGCTGAAGCTGTGGAGCTGGGCCACCTGCACGAACGCCTCTATCTGCCCCAAGTCCATGGCTATCCCCCGGCCAGGTGCATTAACATATCCTATGATAGCACATTTGCATCCATCAGCGGGGTTCCCTTAGCCTCTTCCGATTGGTCACCTCGGCGCTAGCGGCGCTCCGTCCGCTGGCGGAACCCGCGTCCCACCTCGTGCTCCTCGAACCAACGGCGGTTGACATCGACGTAGTGACGCCACTCCTGGGGCAGGTCCTCCTCGTGGAAGATGGCGCTCACCGGGCAGACGTCCACGCAGGCGGCACAGTCGATGCACAGCTCCGGGTTGATGTAGTACTGGTCGTCCTCGTCGCTGGTGTGGATGCAGTCCACGGGGCAGACGTCTACGCAGGAGGCGTCCTTCACTCCTTTGCAGGGTTCGGCGATGACGTAAGCCATAGGCCCATCCAGGCACTACTGCGAAGTTTAGCTCGGTAGCAAGATTTTAACATCGTCCTTTCGAGCTGCCAAGTCAGTATGGGCGCACGCCCCGCTTATGGACGGTCACGTCGCCCTTGACCCGGGCCTGGCAGGCCAGACGCAGGCGGCGGGCCCGCACTTGGGCCTCCCCGAACTCGGCCAAGAGGGTGCGGCGCTCGCTGCCACCCATGGGCTCCAGCCCGTCGTCGCCCTCCTCCACGGCGCAGACACAGCTGGTGCAGATGCCCTGGCCGCCGCAGGTGGTGGGCCAGTAGTAGCCCGCCTCCCGGGCGGCCTCCATGATGGTCTGCCCCGGGCGGGCGTCCAGGGCCAGCCCCTGGGGAAGGACGGTTATCCTGGGCATAGGGCCTCCTTGGGGCATTGTAGCACCCTTCCCAGGTTGCCCTTGGCCTGGGCCTGTGCTCTATACTATCGATAAACCCGCTGAAGGCTGCCATGAGGACAGGCATGTCCAGACCTGGTCTCCATCAGCTGCCCAAGGGCTATCGCTTCGCCCCCGTCTCCTACACCCTCGACGACGACTGGGTGGAGTCCTATCTGGCAGCCACCGAGGACACCACTACCCCCGCCCTGGAGCCGTCGGCGGTGCCGCCCCTGGCGGTGCTGGCCCTGGCCGTCCGTGCCCTCCTGGAGCAGGCCCGCCTGCCGGAGGGGAGCCTGCACCTGTCCCAGGAGATGGCCTGTCAGCGGCTGCCGCGCCGCGGCGAGACGGTTGTCGCCGAGGCGGCCATCGTCAGCCGGGGCGAGCGTCAGGGGTGGGTGCTGCTGGGCATCGAGCTGTCGGTGCGCGGCTCCCGAGGAGAGGTGGTGGTATCGGGTCGGGCCACCCTCGGCCTGCCTGCCCGGGAGGAGGGACCTTGAGGGAGGGGTCCCCTCAGGCCCTGGTGGAGCTGGTCCGCCACCTGGACCAGGGCAAGATAGACCGCTACGCACAGGTGAGCGGCGACCACAACCCGCTGCACGTGGACCCGGCTTTTGCCGCCCGCAGCCAGTTCGGGGGGACTGTGGCCCACGGCATGCTCCTGTTGGCCTACGTGTCCGAGGCGTTGGCCCGGGCCTGGGGGCGGCGCTGGCTGGAGGGCGGGAGGCTGCGGGCCCGCTTCCGCGCCCCGGCCCGCCCCGGCGATGCCCTTACCGTGCGGGTGCTGCCGCGCGGCGATGCCTCCTGCCAGGTGGAGGTGCTGGACGGGCGAGGGCAGGTGCTGGTAAGTGCCGAGGCCGAGGCCCCTTCGAGCCCGCCGCAGAAAGGAGGCGATACCCCTGGCTAGGGCCGTTGTTACCGGCTTGGGCTGCGTCACCCCCATCGGCCTGAGGGTGGACGAGTTCTGGCGCAACCTGGTGGCTGGGGTTTCCGGGGTGGGGCACATCACCGCCTTCGACCCCTCGGGTCTGGGCTGTCGCATCGCCGCCGAGGTGAAGGGGTTCGACCCCCTGGACTACATGGACCTGCGCACGGCCCGCCGCTGTGCCCGCTTCAGCCAGTTCGCCATCGCTGCCGCCTCCCAGGCGGTGGAGGACTCGGGCCTCCAGATGGGGCGCCTGGACCCCTACGCCGTGGGGGTGGTGATGAACACCGGCGGCGGTGGCGTTCCCGACATCGCTGAGGGGGAGCGGACCTACCTGGAGAAGGGGCCGGCCAGGGTCAGCGCCTTCCTGGTGCCCATGCTGGCCCCCAACATGCCCTCCTGCCAGATCGCCATGCGCTACGGCATCAAGGGGCCCGTCATCACCTCGGTGGCCGCCTGCGCCGCCGGCGCCTACGCCTTCGTGGAGGCCAAGTGGATCATAGACCGTGGGGAGGCGGACGTGGTCATCGTCGGCGGCAGCGAGGCCAGCCTCCACCCCCTGACCATCGCCGCCTTCGACAACATGCGCGCCCTGTCCCGCCGCAACGACGACCCCGAGGGGGCCTGTCGCCCCTTCGACCGCGACCGTGACGGCTTCGTGTTCGGGGAGGGGGCCGTGGCCTTGGTGGTGGAGCGGCTGGAGCACGCCCTGGCCCGCGGCGCCCGCATCTACGCCGAGCTGGCCGGGGGCGCCCTCACCTGCGATGCCTATCACATCACAGCTCCCGAGCCGTCGGGGGAGGTGGCGGCGCGGGCCATGACGGGCGCCCTGCGGGCCTCCGGCCTGGCGCCCGAGGAGGTGGACTACGTGGTGGCCCACGGCACCGGCACCCCCCTCAACGACGTCACCGAGACGACGGCCATCAAGCGGGCGCTGGGGGAGCACGCCTACCGGGTGGCCATCAGCTCGCCCAAGTCCATGGTGGGACACCTGCTGGGCGGGGCGGGTGCCCTCTCGGCCCTCACGGCCGTCCTGGCCATCTACGAGGGGGTCATCCCCCCCACCATCAACCTGGAGAACCCGGATCCGGCCTGCGACCTGGACTATGTGCCCGGGGTGGCGCGGCGGGCCGAGGTGCGCACGGCCCTGGTCAACGCCTTCGGCTTCGGGGGGCAGAACGCGTCGGTGGTGTTCCGTCGCTATGACGGCGACGCCCGGGGGCGCTAGCCCCCGCGACCTCTGCTACGGCTGCGGGCCCGCCAACCCCCACGGCCTGGCCATCGCCTTTGAGCTCCAGGCGGGCGAGGCCGTGGGCCGCTTCACCCCCAGGGCCGAGCACCAGGGCTTCCCCGGCTACGTCCACGGCGGGGTGGTGGCCGCTGCCCTGGACGAGGCCATGGGCTGGGCCGTCTATCACGCCGGCGCCTGGGCCATCACCGGACGGCTGGAGGTCCGCTTTCGTCGGCCGGTGCCAGTGGGACGGCCCCTGGAGGTGCGGGGACGGGTGAAGGGGGCACGGGGAAGACGCCTCCTGGCTGAGGCCCGCCTCCTGGACGGCCAAGGGGAGCTGCTGGCCGAGGCGGAGGCCCTCTTCCTCCGCGTGGGGCCGGCGGAGGCGGAGCGGCTGCGGGCCTCCTACGGCCTGGCCCCCGGCGAAGGGCCGTCGGCTTCCCCCTAGCGTCCCCTTGCCCTACCATCGAACTGGGAATGGTCCTGGCAAGGGAGGCCACCACCAGAAGGGCGACCAAGGCTGCCGAGCCCTGGTTCATAACCGCCCATCGCGCCCTGGCCAGCATCGTCCCCCTGGAGCTGGGCTATCTGGTCTCCACGCCCATCGCCGACCTGTTCTACCTGCTCTGGCGCGAGAAGCGGGAGGCCACCAAGCGCAACTACTCCCGGCTCCTGAACCGCCCCCCGGACGACCCAGAGGTGGACCGGCTGGCCCGGGGCAGCTTCCGCCACTTCGGTCGCTACATAGCCGAGCTGGTCTCGGTGCAGGGCTGGGACCTGGACGACCTGCGCGACCGCGTCACCATCTATGGCGACGAGCACTTCGAGGAGGCCCGCTCCTATGGACGCGGCGTCATCTTCACCAGTGCCCACATGGGCAGCATCGAGGTCGCCAGCGCCCTCCTGCTCCTGCACGGCTATCGGGTCACCTCGGTCATGAACCGCCTCCGCCCCTGGTGGCTCCACCGCTGGGTGGTGATGGTGCGCGAGCGGATGGGGGTGACCCTCCTGCCCACCGAGGGCACCGGCCTCCGGCTGCTGCGTGCCCTGCGCCGCAACGAGCTGGTGGCCCTGGTCCTGGACTTGGGGGTGCGCAACGGCGAGGGGCGTCCCGTCACCTTCTTCGGCCACAAGACCTATTTCCCCACGGCGCCGGCCCGGTTGGCCCGCCTGTCGGGGGCGCCCATCCTCCTGGGGCTGGCCGTGCGCCGCCCCGGAGGGCGCTTCGCCGCCTACGTGAGCCCGCCCATCTTCGCCGACCCCAGCCTCGACCCGGAGGAGGACGCCCATCGCACCACCCAGCAGGTGCTGGTGCACTTCGAGCGCTTCGTGGCCCGCTACCCCGACCAGTGGTACCCCTTCCGCGACATGTTCCCCCAGGACGGCCTGTCGGGGGCCTCCTGATGGGCCGTCCCCTGGCCTCTGGGCGCCGGGCCGCCCAGGCGGGATGGCCTGCTGCCCTTGACCGCCGCCCCCGTCTGGGCTAAGGTCTAAGGGTCTGGCAGGCGGGGGGAGAGATGCTGGGGCTGGAGCGATGGCGGTGGCTGGCCATGTGGGCCTTCCCGCCGCTGGTGCTGCTCATGGCCCTCGCCGGTGGCTGCGATGACGGCGGGGTGCCCGCGACGGCGACACCTTCCACCCAGGAGCAGGGGGGAGTATCCCCGGAGGTGGAGGACGAGCTGCGGTCCATCCTGCGGCAGTGGGGCAGCCGCGACGCCCGCATCGCCTACAAGGCCAGCACCGTTACCCGTGGCGTCCGCGAGGAGGCGGACATCCTCTTCCAGTGGCGGCCCTCCCTCAAGCAATGGCGCATGGACATCGCCCTGGCCGACGGCGAGTCCGGCTCCGTCATCCATGACGGCACCGACCTCTACCTGTGCGACGATGCCGAGCATGCCTGCCTGAGGTTGCTGCCCGAGGAGTCGCCGGTGGCCCCGCTGCCCTTCGTGGCCGACTCGGAGGTCTTGGCCGACCCGGCCCTGGTGGCCGAATCGGTGCTCCAGCAGCTGCGGACGGGCACCACGGTGGTATCCAGCCGCACGGTGGCCGACATCGCCGCCCGTTGCTTCACCAGCACGGGCCTGGTGGGCGTAACGGGGGCCCTGGAAAGGCTGGAGGTCTGCTTCGCCGTGGACACTGCCCTGCTGCTGCGGGCGGAGGCCCTGGCCGTCCCCCAGGGCGGCCAGCAGGACAGCAGCCTCTTCGAGGCCACCCAGGTGAGCGGGGACGTGGCGGCCGATGCCTTCCGGCCGCCCTATGAGGTGGTCAACGTCACCCCCACCCCCAGCAGCCCCTAGGGCATCTGGGCCCGCAGGCGCCGCACGTCGGCCAGGGTCAGCACCAGGCCCGTCAGACTGGGAGGCTGCGTGGCCAGCCAGACGATGCACTCGGCCGGCCCTTCCGGCCGCTCCCAGCCGGAGAAATCGGCGCCGGGGTTGAGGAACGTCCACCCCTCGGTGGCCACGTTGGCCTCGATGCGCAGGCAGTTGACCGATACGCCCGTCCCCAGCAGCTCCTGGGCCAGCCCCTGGCTGAACTTCTCGATGGCCATCTTAGAGACCCCGTAGGCCAAGGTGCGGGGGACGTGGGCCACGGCCAGGTAGGAGGACAGGTTGACGATGGTCCCCTGTCCCTGCGCCAGCATGTGGGGCAGGAAGAGCCTGGTGCAGAGGACGGTGCCCCGCAGGTTCACGTCCAGCACCAGGTCCCACCGACGCATGGGCGTCTCGGCGAAGGGGGCCATGTAGTTGACGGCCGCGTTGTTGACCAGCACGTCCACCCGCCCGAAGGTCTCCAGGGTGCGGCGGGCCAGCCGCTCCACGTCCTCGTCCCGGGTCAGGTCGGTGGGGACGGCCAGGGCCCGGCGCCCCAGGGCCTCCACTTCCTGGGCGGTGCCCCTCAGGCTGCCGGGCAGCTTGGCCTGGCCCTCCTCGGCGGTGCGGGCCGCCAGCACCACGTCGGCGCCGGCACGGGCGAGGGCGATGGCCGTGGCGCGGCCGATGCCGCGGGAGGCCCCGGTGACCACGGCCACCTTGCCGGCCAGAGGCGTCCCTTCCCACATAGCGACCCTATCTTAACAGCCCCAGTGGCCCTGAGGGGACTCCCCGTCAGCTTGACGGTGGTCGGCGGGGATGTTATGTTGGCGTCTGGTCTTTAGGAGGCCCCTGGCGGACAAGAGGGCCGTTATTTATGCCCCATGCCCCAGCGTCGCGACCCTGAGAACCTCTGGCTGGCCCGGGTCCTGTGGGACCTGGGGGCCATCCAGTTCGGCGACTTCACCCTCGGCCGCACCACCCTGCATTCGCCCGTCTACGTAAACCTGCGGCTGCTCACCAGCAACCCCCGCGCCCTCTGGCGCACGGCGCGGGTAATGTGGGACACGGTGCGCACCCTGCAGGGCATGGCCAGGCCCCACATACTGCCCTTCCAGAGGGTCACGGGCATCCCCTTCGGGGGGCTCCACCTGGCCCTGGCCTTCTCGCTGGTCTCCAAGGTCCCCCTGGTCTACATCCACCCGCCCAAGGGCAAGGACTCAGCGGAGCCCTTTCTGGAGGGGGTCTACCGCCGCGGCGAGCGGGTGCTCCTCATAGACGACCTGGTGACCAGCGGCACCAACGTCATCGAGACGGCTGCCTGGCTCCACATCAACGCCGGCCTGCAGGTCCGGGACGTCCTAGTGCTGGTGGACCGCAACGAGGGCGCCCGCCAGAGGTTGAAGGGCTACGGCCTGAACCTCATCTCCATCCTCACCCTGGAGCAGATCCTGAACTACCTGATGGTCTGCGGGAAGATAGACGAGGAGTGGTACCGCCGCAGCATCGAGTACATCCAGTCGCGGCGGGCGGCAGCCACCGGCCTGGAGGCCGAGGGCTAGAGGAGGCGTCGCACCGGCTTGCGCCCCGGCCTGGGGTCGTAGGTGGCCTTGAACATCTCGAACTGGTCACGGGGGATCAGGTACTTGCCGGCGAACATGATGGCCGGCACCTTCTTCTGCTTGATGAGACGCCGCAGGCTCTGGGGGTGGATGCCCAGCTCGCGGGCGGCCTCGATGAGGTCCAGGTAGTTGTCGAAAGGCTCCGCCATCTCCCATTCTCCCAGGTAGTCGCTTACGCGCCTCAGCTATTGTAGCCCAGAGTGGGCCGCTGGCCAATAGGGTGCCGGGGAAGGCGAAGGGGGGCCCATGGGCCCCCCTTCGCTGCGGCTACCTTACCCCCTAGCGCTTGAGGATATGGATGGTGCAGGCGGAGCCGAGGCCGATGACGTGGGCCAGCCCCACCTTGGCGTTGGGGATCTGCCGTTCGCCCGCCTGGTCCCGCAGGTGCCAGACGATCTCGACGATGTTGGCCACACCGGTGGCGCCCAGGGGGTGGCCCTTGGACAGGAGCCCACCCGAGACGTTCACCGGGATCTTGCCGCCCAGGTTGCGGTGGTAGGGCATCCCCTTGTCGATGAACTCGCCCGCCTCGCCCTCACCGCACAGCATCAGGTTCTCGTAGTGGACCAGCTCGGCGGTGGCGAAGCAGTCGTGCAGCTCCACCATGTCTAGGTCCTCGGGCCCGATGCCGGCCTTCTCGTAGGCCTCCTTGGCGGCCATGCGGGTGAGGGTGTTGACGTCCCACATGGTGGGGTTCCGCTCCGTCCAGGGGTCGGAGGTGAGGACGGAGGCGGCCACCCACACCGGCTTGGTGGTGTACTGGCGCGCCTTCTCGGCCGACATGATGACGGCCGCCGCGGCGCCGTCGCCGGTGGGGCAGCACATGTAGAGGGTGTTGGGCCAGGCCACCATGCGGGCGTTGAGCACCATCTCCAGCGGCGTCTCGATCTGGTACTGGGCGTAGGGGTTCAGGGTGGAGTGCTTGTGGTTCTTGACGGCCACCTTGGCGAACTGCTCAATGGTGGTCCCATACTTGCGCATGTGCTCCACGCCCGTCATGGCGAAGACGCCGGGCATCAGGTTGGTGCCCATGATGCCCTCGGGGTTGTAGGCAGGGTCGCCGCCGCCGCCACCGCCCAGGAGGCCCATCTTGCCCATCTGCTCGGAGCCGATGGCCAGGGCGATGTCATAGGCGCCGGAGGCCACCGCCATGTAGGCCTCCCGGAAGGCGGTGGAGCCAGTGGCGCAGGCGTTGGCCACGTTGATGACGGGCACACCGGTGGCCCCGATCTCCTTCATGATGCGCTGGCCCACGGTGGCGTTGGCCTGGTAGAGGTTGCCCGACACCACCACCTGCACGTCCTTGATGCTGATGCCGGCGTCGCGCAGCGCCCCCACGGCGGCCTCCGAGGCCAGCCGCACCACGTCCTTATCGTTGTAGCGGCCGAACTTGGTCATGGCCACGCCGACCACTGCTACGTCACGCATGTCAGCACCTCCTGTCCTCGCCTGACCGATAGCTACTGCACCACGTAGAACTTGGGGGCCACCACGTCGTTACCCTCACGGTCGACGCGGATCTTCTCCACCCGCATGCGCACCTTCTTGCCGAACCAGGACGGGTCGGGCTTGTTGGGGTCCAGGCCGTAGACGTTGGCCCGCACCGAGACGCCCTCCGGCAGGTCGATGATGGCGGCGATGTAGGGGGCCTCGATGCCCGGGAAGGTCTGGTGGATGACGGTGAAGACGTAGATCTCGCCCTCGTCCGAGAGGCGCACCTCCTGGAACTTCTCCACGGCGCCGCAGCGGCCACAGGCGTACCTCTCGCCCAGGAACATGGCGCCGCACTCCTGGCAGCGGGAGGCGAAGAGGTAGGCAGGCTGCTCGGGCCAGCCGTCAGGGATGCGCAGGAAGGGGACGAGGGGCCTGACCTTCTTCTCCTGGGCCTGTTGTTGGGTGGCGGTCTCCTGGGCCAAGGCTGACCTCCCTCTTACGTGTGCGGTAACTGTTTATCACACCCGGCCCCCTGCGTCAAGGCTCGCCCCCCACGCGGGGGTAAGGGGGCAGCCGCCGGGGCCTCTTTGGTCCCGGGCGGCTTTACGGGCGGGCAGGGGTCGGGTATGATGGTCTGGGCTTGTGACGGACGTCGCGAGCCCCCGCAGTCGCCTTCGAAGGAGATAACGCCATGCCGGCCAGGACTGCCAGCCGCGAGGTGCTCCACGCCCAGGCGGTGCAGGACATCGCCAGGCTCCGCTTTGCCTACCCCAACGAGCGTTACCCCTACTACAAGACCTACACCAACCACCCCGAGCGCACCATGGGCGTGCGCACCCCCAGGGGCACCGTGGTCTATCCCGACATCGTCGTCGTCCAGGACCCCGAGAACATCGTCAGGATCCTGGGAGAGGTGGAGACGGCCGAGACGGTCACCGAGGACGAGGCCCACGAGTGGAAGCTCTTCGCCGAGCTGGGCCCCCTCTACCTCTACGTCCCCACCGGCTACGCCGAGGAGGCCCACCGCCTGTGCAAGAAGCTGAAGGTGCCGGTGGTGGGCATCCGCACTTGGCGCTACGTCCTGGGCATGGACGAGCTGGAGGTGGAGGACTACTACACCACCTGGTCGGGCCTGGAGGACCTGGCGCCGGGGCCTATCGGCCGCTTCCTGAAGCGCTACCTGGACACGAGGCCCACCTTCTAGCTAGCGGCCCCTACGCCGAGGCGGCCCAGCACCTCCTCCCGGTGCTGGGGATGGCGGTGGGCGAAGGCCCACAGCAGGCCGAAGCAGCCGGCCAGCATCATGTCCCCGTGGGGCACGGCGAAGTAGGGCCTCAGTCTGCTCTCCCTTAGCTTCCAGCGCTGGGGGCCGGTGACGGCCACCAGGGGCCGGTTGCCCGTGGGGCCATCGGCATAGAAGACGCCGTGGCCCTTGCTCTCGAACACCTCCTGATGGGTCAGGGTCCCCTCCAGAAGGCGCTGGGCGTAGTCCTCCAGCTGCTCCCGCGTCACCTCGCCGGTGTGGTGCTCGAAGAGGGAGCGAATGCGGGTCCCCGTCAGGTGGAAGGCCAGGGCGTGCATGTTGCCCAGGTTGATGACCATTTGCTCGTCCCGCCCGCCCACCTGGGGGTCCTGGAGGGCGCCCAGGGCCGCCGCCGGCCCCGTGTCCAGAAAGACCATGGGCACCCCTTCCCCCTGGGCGCAGGCCAGGAGGGCACGGGCGCGGGTCAGGTATGGCGGCACCTCCTCGGGCAGGAAGGCGAAGCGCAGCAGGTCGTTGCCCCCCTCCACCACCCGCCGCAGGTGGTCGAAGCGGAAGAGGCGGTCGGAGTAGCCGGGGGGCGCGGCGCCGTGGTCCAGGCAGGCAAGGGCCAGGCCGTCGAAGCGGCCCTCCACCTCAAAGGCAGCCAGGGCGCGGCGGATGGCCTCCAGGTCCAGGTCGCGCAGGACCACCCGCTGAGCGCGGCCGTCCAGCGACCTCGCCTCGTCCTCCGAGACGATGGTCACGCCCATGGCCCGCACCGCCTCCAGGTCGTCGTCGAAGGTCTGGGCCGCCTCGGGGGTGGCGTAGGCCGGCAGGCCGGCCCGCAGGTGCCGCTCCAGCGCCCAGTGGCAAGGCCCGCCCCCCTGCACCGTCCCCACCAGCAACAGCGGTCTGCCTTCCTGGGTGGCGCGGGCGATGCGACGGGCGGCGATCTCGGTGGGAGAGGGGAGCACCAGTTGGACGCAGTTCTCGATGGGCTGTTGCGAGTCGAAGAGGAGGATGTCCTGGGTCCCGGTGCCCACGTCCACCGCCAGGACGCGCATCGCCTCACCCCTCCGCTACCATCATAGCGCCCGCTGGCCCCTCAGAGCCTGTCCAAGAGGATGAGGACACCGATGACGATGAAGGCCACCGCCGCCACCTTCTCGATGACCTCGGTGGGGACGAAGCGTGCCCCTACCAGCCCCACCACCACGGCAATGACCGTGGCCAACAGGAAGCCGGCCAGCGCCCCGGCCAGGATGACCAGGGGCGCCTTCTCGCGGGCGGCCATGGCCACCACCGCCAGCTGCGTCTTGTCCCCCAGCTCGGCCAGGAAGATGAGGCCGAAGGCCGAGGAGAGGACCCGCCAGTCCATTCCCCAGTCCAAGGTCTTACCTCCCCGCAGGCGGGCGTCAGCGCAGCACCTCGAGGCCACCCAGGTAGGGCCGCAGGGCCTCGGGCACCGTCACCGAGCCGTCGGCCCGCTGATGGTTCTCCAAGAGGGCGATGAGGGCCCGTGGCAGCGCCAGGCCCGTGCCGTTGAGGGTATGCACCAGCTCCGGCCGGGAGCCCTTCTCGCGCCGGAAGCGGATGCCGGCCCGGCGGGCCTGGAAGTCGGTGCAGTTGGAGCAGGAGGAGACCTCCAGCCACTCGCCGGAGCCGGGGGTCCAGGCCTCGATGTCGTAGGTCATGGCCGAGTTGAAGCCCAGCTCCCCGGTGCACAGGAGCACCACCCGGTGGGGTATGCCCAGGGCCCGCAGTAGGGCGCAGGCGTCCTCCACCAGCGCCTCCAGCTCCTGGGCCGAGCGCTCCGGCTCCACGAACTTGTAGAGCTCCACCTTCTCGAACTGGTGGACGCGCTTCACCCCGCGCACCTCCTTGCCGCCAGCGAACTTCTCGCGGCGGAAGCAAGGGGTGTAGGCCACGTAGTAGCGGGGAAGGCTCCCCGGCGGCAGCACCTGGTCGCGGTGCAGGTTGGTGAGGGCCACCTCGGCGGTGGGCAGCAGCCAGAGGTCCTCCTCGGCGTCGTGATACATGAACTCGGCGAAGGTGGGCAGCCACCCCCCGCGCCACATGCACTCCTCCCGCACCAGGGCGGGGGTGTAGACCTCCCGGTAGCCGCGGGCGCTGTGGAAGTCCAGGGCCAGCTGGATGAGGGCCCGCTGCAGCCTGGCCCCCAGCCCCGTCAAAACGTAGAAGTGGGAGCCCGAGAGGCGCGCTCCTGCCTCCAAGTCGAGGATACCCAGGCGCTCCCCCAGCTCCCAATGGGGGAGAGGCCGGAAGTCGAAGCTGGGCAGCTCCCCCCACTGGCGCACCACCACGTTGTCCTCTTCGCCGTCGCCCTCGGGCACCCGCTCGTCGGGCAGGTTGGGGATGGTGAGGAGGAGCTGGTCCAACCGCTGCTGCAGCTCTCTCACCTGCCCCTCCAGCCCCTCCAGCCGCTGGGAGATATAGGTGGAACGGGCCACCAGGTCGTCGCGGCGGTGCTGGGCGTGGCGCCGCTCGCGGGTGGGGACCGTCTCATCGTTCATGAGGCGGGAGAGCTGGCCTATCTCCCTGGACAGGGCGTTGCGCTCGGCCCGCAGCGTCTCGGCCTCGTGCAGCAGTCGGCGCCACTCCCGGTCCAGCTCGATGACCTGGTCCAGGGGGGCGTCGGAGCGACGCTTGCGCAGGGCCTCCCGCACCCGCTCGGGCTCCTCGCGAATGAGCTGCAGCGATAGCATGCCTCCTACTCCCTTGCCGGCCGGGCCAGCAGGCGGAAGCCGGCCAGGGCCAGCTCCCGCACGTCGGGGGCCAGGGGGACAGCCAGGCCGCAGGCGCCCTCCATCTCCAGGGGGCGTCCCTCCCTCAGCTCCCCCTCCGTGGCCCAGACCAGCACGGTGCCCGGCGGCGGCGCCAGGCGGGCGCCAGGCCGCGGCCGGCAGAAGTAGATGAGGTCGATGTGCTGGTGCCTCTCGCCCGGCTCGGCCGAGTCCTCCAGCAGCACCGCGTAGGGGGGCTGTATCTGGCCAGGGTATGAGAAGGGGAAGACGGGGGCGGTGGGCACCACCTCCGCCTGGAGGCCCGTCTCCTCCTCGATCTCGCGCAGGACGGCCGTCACCGGGTCCTCGTCGGGCAGCAGGTGGCCCCCGGGCGGCACCCACATCTGTAGGTGGGGGTGCCAAAGGAAGAGGGTGCGGTCGCCGTCGTAGATGAACCCGGTGCAGGTGAAGTGGCGCCTCATGGTTACCCCCTCTGGGTGGGCGTCCCCGCCTGCAGCAGGTCCAGGTCGAAGTGGCAGAGGGAGTCCAGTACCAGGTCAGCCTCCGGCTCGGGTGGGAATGAGGAGGAGGCGGCCCGTAGCTGGACGGCCAACATGCCTGCCGCCTTGGCCGCGCGCAGGCCGGTGGGGGTGTCCTCAATGGCGATGCAGCGCTGGGGCGGCACCTGCAGCAGTCGGGCGGCGGCCAGGTAGAGGTCGGGGGCGGGCTTGGCCCGCTCCACATCGCTGGCGGTGACCACGGCCTGGAAGGCCCCCTCCAGCCCCAGTCCCTGCAAGGTCGCCTCCACCCATTCCCGCCGGGAGGAGGAGGCCACGGCCAGGGGCACCCCCACGGCCCGCAGCCGCCCCACCAGGCGTCGGACGCCGGGCAGCGGCTGGACGCCGTTCCGCAGCAGGCCCAACACCGCCTCGTGGTAGGCTGCCAGCAGCTCCGCCAGCGGCTGGGGCAGCCCGAAGCGGTCCCTCGCCCATTCCCAGCACTCCTCCACCGAGAGGCCGGCTACCGACCGGGTGTAAGTCTCGTAGTCCAGGGCGTGGCCCAGGGGCCTGAGGACGGCGTTGAGGGCGCGGTGATAGAGGGGTTCCCCGTCCCAGAGGACCCCGTCCAGGTCGAAGACCACCGCCTGGAACCGCCCTGCCATCAGGATGCCCCCTTCTCCCGCAGGGCGGGGAAGAGGACCACCTCGCGGATGGACGACTGCCCCGTCAGCAGCATCACCAGCCGGTCGATGCCCAGGCCCAGGCCGCCGGCGGGGGGCATGCCGTGCTCCAGGGCCACCAGGAAGTCCTCGTCGCCCAGCTCTACCTCCTCCTGGCCGGCGGCACGGCGACGGGCCTGCTCCTGGAAGCGGCGCCGCTGCTCCAGGGGGTCGTTCAGCTCGCTGTAGGCGTTGGCCATCTCGCGGCCGGCAACGAACAGCTCGAAACGCTCCACCAGGCCCGGCGCCCCGGGCTTGGCCTTGGCCAGGGGCGACAGCTCCACGGGGTAGTCGATGATGAAGGTGGGCTGCAGGGTGCGTGGCTCCACGAAGTTGGCCAGCAGCTCGTCCACCAGCTTGGGCCAGTCCCAGGACGGGTTCACCGCCAGGCCGGCCGCGGCTGCTGCCTGCCCCAGGCTGGCCGCATCGCGCAGCGCCCCGATGTCGATGCCGGTATGGCGCAGGATGGCCTCCCGCAGGGGCACCCGTGGCCAGGGCGGCGTCAGGTCGATGACGGCGTCGCCGCAGGGGACCTGGAGGGTGCCCAGGGCCTCGCGGGCGGCGTAGGCCACCATCCCCTCCGTCAGCTCCATCATATCGTTGTAGTCGGCATAGGCCTGGTAGGCCTCCAGCATGGTGAACTCGGGGTTGTGACGGGCGGTGATGCCCTCATTGCGGAACACCTTGCCCAGCTCGTAGACGCGCTCGTAGCCGCCCACCAGCAGCCGCTTCAGGTGCAGCTCCAGGGCGATGCGCAGGTAGAGGTGC
The DNA here is from genome assembly GCA_035574155.1 of Dehalococcoidia bacterium. GTDB lineage: Bacteria > Chloroflexota > Dehalococcoidia > SM23-28-2 > HRBIN24 > HRBIN24. Next base: position 22,331 of record DATLZD010000022.1, read on the forward strand.
CGCTCCAACGCGTTGTGGTAGGTGACGAAGGGGCGGGCGGCTGCGCCACCGGCGTGGGGCTGCAACACCGGCGTCTCCACCTCCAGGAAGCCCCGCTGGTCCAGGTAACGGCGCACCGCCTGGACGATGCGGTGGCGCAGGCGGAAGCGCTCGCGGACGTCCTCGTTGACCATCAGGTCCAGGTAGCGCTGACGGTAGCGGGTCTCGGTGTCCTGCAGCCCGTGCCACTTCTCGGGCGGGGCGCGCAGGGCCTTGCAGAGCAGGGTGTAGGCGCGGGCGTGGACGGTGGGCTCGCCGCTGCGGGTGCGGAACATCTCCCCCCTCACGCCCAGGAAGTCGCCCAGGTCTAGGTCATCCAGGGCGGCGTAGGCCTCTTCGCCCAGCACGTCCAGCCGGTGGTAGGTCTGGAGGCGGCCGCTGCCGTCGCGCAGGTCGATGAAGGTGGCGCGGCCCATCTGGCGCATGGCCACTATCCGCCCGGCCACGGCCACCGTGGGAGGGTCCTGGTGGGAGCGCTCGGCCTCTTCCAGGGCGCCCACGGCCTCCCGGGCGGTGTGGGTCCGGCGGAAGCGGGGCGGGTAGGGGTCGATGCCGCGGGCCCGCCAGCGCTCCACCTTGGCCCTGCGGTGGGCTATGACCTGCTCGATGTCCACGGGGGCACCATCTGCCTGGGGGGCGAGAGACCGTTGGCGGGGCGCTAGGCCCCGCCTGCCCATTTTAGCTGCTGCGGGGCACGCTAGCTATCCCAGGGAGACCACCGTCCACCGCTTGACGCCGGCCGGCACCTGCACCTCCACCACTTCGCCCACGCGGCGGCCCAGCAGGGCCCGTCCCACTGGCGATTCGTTGCTGATGCGTCCCTGCTTGGGGTCGGCCTCGGCACTGCCGACGATGGTGTAGCGGACGACGCGGCCCTCCTCGTCCATGAGGGTGACAGTGGACCCCAACTCCACCACCTGGGAGTCGTGGTGCTCCTCGATGATGATGGCGTTCTGGATCAGGTGCTCCAACTGTCGGATCTCCCCCTCCACCATGGCCTGCTCGTTCTTGGCGTCCTCGTATTCGCCGGACGCCTCGGAGCCGGCCAGCTCCCGCGCCTCCTGGATGCGGCGGGCCACCTGGGGACGGCGCACGTTGATCAGGTAGTCCAGCCGCTCCTTGAAGCGGGCCAGCCCCTCCTTGGTGATGGGGATCGGGCGGTCAGAAGTAGCCACAGGCAATCACCCCTTGTCCCACGCCCCCTATAGGGACCTCGTTGCCTCAGATAAAAATAGACCGAGGCCGCAGCCTCAGCCGCCAAGCGCAGCCCATTTTACATGCTCCCTGCCCGCCTGTAAAGGGGGGACGTGTTGCCGGCCGCCCAGGGCGGCCGCAGGGGCCGCAGACAGCCTCCCTCAGGACGGCTCCTGGCGCAGGCCGGTGCCCGCCGCCCAGCCGCCGTCCACCGGCAGGGCAACGCCGGTGACGAAGGACGCCTCGCCGGAGGCAAGGAATAGGACCGCCCTGGCCACCTCCTCCGGCTCTCCCACCCGCCCCATGGGGTGGACCCTGCCCAGCCGGCGCCACGCCTCCTCCGGCTCTGCCGCACCGCCCAGCAGCGTCAGGGCCCGCTCCACCATGGGTGTGCGGATGACGCCCGGGCAGACACAGTTGACGCGAATGCCCTGGGCGGCCCACTCCATGGCCAGGGACTTGGTCAGCAGGACCACCCCTCCCTTGGACGCGCAGTAGGCAGAGAGGCCGGGGATGCCCATCAGCCCCGCCCCCGAGGCGGTGTTGACGATGGCCCCCCCGCCCACCTTGAGCATCTCGGGGATGGCATACTTGCAGCCCAGATAGACCCCCTTCAGGTTGATGGACATGAGCCAGTCCCAGCGCTCCTCGGGCACGGCCGTCACCGGCCCGGCCATCTCCACCCCGGCGTTGTTGAAGAGGATGTCCAGCCGCCCGAACCGCTCCACCGTCTCCCGCACCATCCGTTGGGCGTCGGCATCGCGGGAGACGTCGGCCTGGGTCCAGGCCGCCTCGCCGCCGCCGGCGGCGATGGCCTCGGCCGTCGTCTTGGCCCCCTCGCCGTTGAGGTCCACGCACATGACCCGGGCGCCCTCCCGGCCGAAGAGGAGGGCCGTGGCCCGCCCGATGCCCGAGGCGGCCCCAGTGATGAGCGCTACCTTCCCCTGCAACCGCATGGCTGCACCTCCGTTCCGGCTTCAGGCGGCCAGGGAGACCTGCTGCAGGAACTCTATGACGGCCCTGGCGGCCTCCTCCGGCTTCTCCCAGAAGTAGACGTGGCCCGCCCCCTCGATGATGACCAGCCTGGACCCCGGTATGCGCTCGTGCAGGATATAGGCGTTCTGGGTGGGCACCAGCACGTCCTGGTCGCCGTGGATGATGAGGGTGGGGGCGCGGATCTGGTCCAGGCGGTCGTAGGTGTCGAAGCGCTGGATGGCCGCCGCCTGGCGGTTCAGGGTGTCAATGGGGGTGGGGTTCTCCAGCCCGCGCCGCAGCATCTCCTCCAGGAACTCACGCCCCTGCTCCAGGAACCAGGGGGCGCACATGGCCGGCCAGGTCTTGCGGACCTGCTCCTCCCGCGGGAGACCGGGCTCGGGCATCATCATCTGGATGATGTGGGGCTGGGGCGGCACCCCGCGGGACCAGCCCGGCGTGGTGCAGCCCAGCACCAGCCCCGCCACCAGGTCGGGGTGGCGCAGGGCCAGCTCCTGGGCGATCATGCCCCCCATGGACACCCCATAGACGTGGGCCTTGCCGATGCCCAGGGCCCGCAGCAGGCCCGCAGCGTCGTCGGCCATCATGGCGATGGAGTAGTCCACCTCGGGCTTGTCCGACAGGCCGGTGCCGCGGTTATCGAAGCGGATGGTGCGGAAGTGCTGGGCCAGCAGCCGCGAGGTGACATCCCCCCAGGAGTGGTGCTGGCCCCCGAAGCCCATGATCATCAGCAGGGGAGGGCCCTCCCCTTCCTCCACATAGTGGATGTTGATGTCTCCGACCTTGACCAGCGGCATCTTGCCCTCCTCGCGTCGCCGTTTGCCGGCAGAGGTCAAGGCTAATCTATTCGCCCCGGGTCAGGGTGGCAAGGGGTAGCTGGGGCCCGCCGGTGGCGTGTAGCATGGTCATAGCTTCGGGCAGAGGAGGGTGACATGTCGTCCCTCAAGTTCGGGGTGGTGATGCCCCTGGCGGGCCCCGACCTGTCGGCGGTGGAAGAGGCGGAGGCCCTGGGCTACGATTCCGTGTGGTCGTCGGAGCACATCTTCTTCTACGGCCCCACCATGGACGCCTTCACGGTGCTGGCGGCCTACGCTGCCCGCACCAGGAGGGTGCTCTTGGGCACAGCCGTCACCCTGCTGCCCCTGCGGCCGCCGGCGGTGGTGGCCAAGGAGGCCACCAGCGTGGACATCATCTCGGGGGGCCGCCTCGTGTTGGGGGTCGGGGTCGGGGGCGAATACCCCAAGGAGTTCGAGGCCTGCGGCGTCCCCGTCCAGGAGCGGGGAGCCAGGACCAATGAGGCCATCCGCATACTGCGTCGCCTGTGGCGGGAGGACCGTGTCACCTTCCGCGGCCGCTTCTGGCAGCTCGACGACGTCAGCCTGCAGCCCAAGCCGGTCCAGCCGGGCGGGCCCCCCATCTGGGTGGCGGGGCGGTCCGAGGCGGCCATGCGCCGCGCGGGCCGCCTGGGCGACGGCTACGTGCCCTACCTGTTCTCGCCCGAGCGCTTTCGCGACGGCTGGCAGAGGGTGCGCCAGCATGCGCTGGAGGCGGGGCGCGATCCCGACGCCATCACCCCCGCCCTCTACCAGTTCGTCTCCCTGGCCGACTCCTATCAGGAGGCCAAGGCCTCGGCGGTGGCCTACCTGTCCCGCACCTACAACCAGCCCTTTGAGAACATCGTGGACCGCTACGTGGTAATGGGGACGCCCCAGGACTGCGTCCGTCGGCTGGAGCAGTACGCCGAGGCGGGAGTCCGCCACTTCCTGCTGGTGTTCATCGGGCCGGGCGCGCCCCGGGAGCAGCTGCGGGCCTTCGCCAGCCAAGTGGCCCCCGCCCTGCGCTAGGCCTCGGCCGGCGCTATGCTGGAGGGGGTGGGAGAGTGCGCGAGCTGAGGGTGGACGGCGCCCCTGCCCTCCTCGTCTCGCCCGAGGACTGTGCTGTCCTGACGGAGGCCGACTTCGGGGCGCCTGGCCTCACGGCCGTCGAGTTCCTGGGCCCCTTCGTGCGCCTCCATGCCTGCGGCCCCCTGCTTACGGTCCACGATGCCCTCATGCAGCCCCACCTGGGCATCGGCCACCACCCCCACCGCTCCAACGAGCGCCTGTTCTACATCCTGCAGGGGGCCATGGACCACGACGACGCCCTCAACGGCATCCGCGGCCACATGGGGACCGGCGACCTGGGACGCCTGACGGAGGGGCAGCGGGGGATGCTGCACAGCGAGTGGAACCACGGCGAGGTGCCGGCCCGCGCCTTCATCCTGGTCTACGAGACGGCGCCGGTGCCCGAGAGGGCCTCCTTCGCCGTCCTGCGGGACGCCGATGCCCCCCGTTACCAGGAGGCGCCCGGGGTCCACAGCAAGGAGCTGGTGGGACCCCGCGCCCGCTTCCCCATCCACGGCGATATCCGACTCTACGTCGACAGCCGCCTGGAGGAGGGGGCGACGCTGGAGCAGCCGCTGGCGGAAGGGGAAGGGGCCCTGCTGGCCCCTCTGGAGGGGGAAGTGGCCCTGGAGGGGGGCGAGGCACACCTATCTACCGGTCACTGCCTGCTGGTGGTGCCGTCGGCTGGCCGCAGGCGGCTAGCCCTCCGCGCCAGCTCCCCTGCCAGGCTGCTGCGGGCGGTCTACGGCCCCGGCCGCGGGCTGGTGCTGGGACGGCCCTGGCCGCGGCCCTCGCGCTGAGGGGCGCTGGCCCATGCCTCTAGCCGGTGGACATATCGTTTAGACGTGTGTTAAAATTTTGGCCTGAGCTAGCCGTGGCGTCGCCGAGGTAGTGACGGGTTGTCCATGTCCTGGCGGAGGCCATGAGCGTCCTGCACGGGCTGAGGGTCGTCCAGGTGCCAGGCTTCGGGGCTGCCGCCTGGGCAGCCAAGAACCTGGCCGAGTGGGGGGCCGAGGTCCTGCTGCTGGAACCCCAGGGCGGCTCCCCCCTCCGGGAGGCCCCTCCCTATTACTACCGAGAGGGGCAGCGCCGCAGCGGGGCCTGGGCCTGGCTGGCCCGCGGCTGCCGGATCCTGAAGGTGGCGCCCGACGGCGCCCTGACCCCCGCCCGGGCCCTGGACCTCTGCCTGGGCGCCGATCTGGTGCTCATCGACCAGGACATGGCCCTGCCGGTGCTCGGGTTGGGGCCTGACCAGCTACGGGAGCGGCTGGAGGGCAGGACCACCTGCGTCCTCATCGCCCCCTTCGCCAGCGACGGCCCCTACGCCCACTACCAGGCCAGCGACCTGGTCCTGCACGCCCTGGGCGGCTGGATGGGGATGCTGGGCGACGCGGGTCGCGAGCCGCTGCGGCCGGGCGGGGAGGTGATGGCCCGGGTGGCAGGGGCCGTGGCCTGGACGGCGGCCCTCATCGCCCTGCGCCATCACCGCCTGGGCGGCCCCAGGCAGTTCGTGGAGGTGTGCTGCCAGGCGGTGGCCGCCTTCGTCCTCACCTCGCCGTGGCTGGTGAAGAGCATCAACGGCTTCGCCCCCGCCAGGCGTCTGCCCCGCTGGCCCCAGGCCCTGGTCCCCTGTGCCGACGGCTATGTGGCCTGCTCGCCCCTCACCGCCGCCCACTGGGAGCTCCTCTGTCGGCTTCTGGGTCTAGACGACGTGTTGGAGCTGCCGGGCGGGCGGGAGCCCCGCTACTGGCAGGAGCACGGAGAGGAGCTATACCAGCGGGTCAAGGACTGGTACCTGCAGCGGACCCGTCAGGAGATCGTCCAGCAGTGCCAGCTCTGGCGGCTGCCGGCTGCGGGCGTCCAGAACGTGGCCGAGCGCCTCCAGTGTCCCCAGCTACAGGCCCGGGGCTTCTTCGTCGAGGCCGAGGTGGACGGTGTCCCGGTGCGGGTGCCGCGGCCCCCCATCCTCATACGGGACATAGCCCCCGTCCACCGCCCATCGCCGCAGGAGGACGGCGAGCTGCCCACGGAATGGTGGGAGCGGCAGGCCGTCCCCGAGTTGCGGGGCGGTGCCGACGGGCCGATGCCCTTTGCCGGCATCCGGGTGGTGGACCTGACCTGGTTCTGGTCGGGGCCTTCGGCCACCATGCTGCTGGGGGCCCTGGGCGCCGACGTCATCAAGGTGGAATCGGTCCAGCGTCCCGACAGCTACCGCTTCACCCTGGCCGACCCGGGCCGTCCCCGCTGGTGGGAGTGGGGACCCCTGTGGAACGACACCAACTGCGACAAACGGGGCATCACCCTCGACCTGACCCATCCCCGGGGCCGCCAGCTCTTCGAGGCCCTTGTGGCCCAGGCCGACGTGGTCATCAGCAACTTCTCCAACCGCGTCATGCCCAACCTGGGCTGCGGCGCCGAGCAGCTCCTGGCCATTAACCCCCGCCTCATCGTGGTCACCATGCCCGGCTACGGGCCCGGCGGCCCCTGGGAGGACTACGTGGGCTACGGCGTCTCCTTCGAGCAGCTGGCCGTCTGTGCCTCCCTCACCGGCTACCCCGACGGCCCGCCCATGATCATGGGCGGGTTCTCGGACCCTCTGGTGGGGCTGCACACGGTGGCCGCCATCGAGATGGCCCTGCGCTGGCGGGAGCTCACGGGCAGGGGCACGGCCGTGGAGGTGCCCCAGTGTGAGGTGCTGGACAGCATCTGGGCACCGGAGCACATCGCCGTCCAGCACGGGGCGCCGGTGCCGGGCCGCCGCGGCAACAGGCACGACTGGATGGTGCCCCACGGCGCCTACCGGGTGGCCGGGGACGACCGCTGGCTGGCCATCGCCGTGGCCTCGGACCGGGAGTTCGCCGCACTGGCGAGGGTGCTGGGGCGCCCCCAGCTGGCCCAGGACCCGCGCTTCGCCACGGTGGAGGCCCGCAAGGCCAACGAGGAGGAGCTGGACCGGCTGATAGCTGAGGCGGTGGCCTCCTGGGACGGGGCCGAGCTGGAGCGGGCCTTGCAGGCGGCCGGGGTCAGGGCCGGGCGCGTGGTTCCCCCCGCCGAGCTGGAGGAGGAGCCGGGGCTGCGCGCCTTCGGCTTTTTCCAGCGCCTGGCGCGGCCCGTCACCGGCAGCCACTGGTTCCGCACCTGGCCCTTCCGCTTCAGCGGCATCGACCGCGACCACAAGCGGCCCCCTCCCCTCCTGGGCCAGCACAATGACGAGGTGCTGCAGGGGCTGCTGGGCGTGTCGGCCGAGGAGATGGGACAGCTGGAGCGGGAGCACGTCATCGGGGACCAGCCCTTGGCCCTCTGAGGCTCGACGGGGAGCGAAAGAGAAGGAAGGAGGAGGACAAGGCCATGGACTTCGCCTATCCGCCCGAGGTGGCCCAGTTCCGCGAGGAGTTCCGGCGCTATCTGGACAGCATCGTGACGCCGGAGCTGATGCACGAGCTGCGCTCACGGGACGGGCTGGAGTCCACCGGGCCCCTCGCCCGCGCCTTCATGCGCCGTTTGGGGGAGGACGGCTACCTGGGCATCGGCTGGCCCAAGGAATACGGCGGCGGCGGCAAGAACCCCCTCTTTACCTACATCGTCAGGTATGAGCTGGACTACCGGGGCCTTCCCTATCCCCTCCTCAGCATCAGCACCGTGGGGCCCACGCTGATGAGGGTAGGGACGGAGGAGCAGAAGCGGGAGATACTGCCCAAGATCCTGCGGGCCGAGATCACCTTCGCCGTGGGCTACACCGAGCCGGAGGCGGGCACGGACCTGGCCTCCCTCAAGACCCGCGCCGTGCGGGAGGGCGACGAATACGTCATCAATGGCCAGAAGATCTTCACCACCCTGGCCCAGGAGGCGGACTACATCTGGCTGGCCTGTCGCACCGACCCCGAGGCGCCCAAGCACAAGGGCATCTCCATCATCTTGGTGCCCACCAATGCCGAGGGGTTCTCGGTGAAGCCCCTTTACCTCTCCACGGGCGGCCGCACCAACATCACCTACTACGACAACGTGCGGGTGCCGGTGAAGAACCTGGTGGGCGAGGAGAACCGCGGTTGGTACTACATCACCACCCAGTTGGACTTCGAGAGGGTGGCCATCAGCCCCGTGGCCCAGCTGGAGCGGGTGTTCGACAGCCTGTGCGACCTGCTGCGGGAGTCCCCGCCGCGGGGGGACGGGCGCCACGCCCTGCGCACCACGCTGGCCGAGCAGGCCAGCACCGTCTACGTCCTGAAGGTCATGGACCTGAGGATCGCGGCCATGATCTCGGAGGGGCACGTGCCCGTGGCGGAGGCGTCCCTCATCAAGGTGCTGGCCAACGAGTGCCGCATCAAGCTGCTGTCGGCCGTCATGAGGGCCCTGGGCCCCCGCTCCCTGCTGCGCCGCGACTCCCCCCTGGCCATCAAGGACCGGGCGGGCATGACCTTCGAGGGACAGCTACGGGGTGCCCTCATCAACCTCTTCGGCGGGGGCAACAACGACATCCAGCGCGACCTCATCGCCAACCACGGCCTGAAGCTACCGAGGTGACGACACATGCAGTTCGCAGACTCCGACACCCAACGGCTGCTGCGGGAGACGGCCCGCGCCTACTTCCGGGACAGGTACCCCCTGGAGCGACTGTTGGCCCTGGAGAGGGGCGAAGTGGCCCTGGAGCGCTCCGACCTGGGGGAGTATGCCCAGCTGGGCTGGCTGGGGCTGCTGGTGCCGGAAGCGGAGGGAGGGGCGGGCGCATCGCTGCTGGACGCAGGGGTCCTGGTGGAGGAGGCGGGCTACGCCGCAGTGCCTACCCCCCTCCCCCAGGCCTTCGTGGCGTCCTACGTGCTCCTGCGGGCGGCAGCGCGCCAGGAGGCCCTCAGGGAGCACCTCCGCCGCCTGGCCAAGGGCGACGGCTTCTACGGCGTGGCCTACAGCGACTACGGCTGGCGGCCCCGGGACGGGGGCGATGGGCCTGGGGTGACCCTACGCGATGGCCGCCTGCAGGGCCAGCTCCTGCTGGTGCCCTTCGCCCACCTCCTGGACTGGGTGGTGGCCCCTATTGCCGATGGCGGGGCCCCTGCCCTGGCCCTGCTGCCCCTGGCCGCCGCCCAGCGGGAGCACCAGCACCTGGTGGACATGAGGCCGGTCTGCCGGGTCCTCTTCGAGGGCGTTCCCCTGGGGGACGGCGCCGTCATCGCCCGGGGGGAGGAGGCGAGGCGTCTCCAGGAGGAGATGGAGGCCCTGGTGGCGGCCCTGGCCAACGTGGAGATGGCGGGCATCATGCACCGCGTCACGGCCATGACCTCGGAATATATATCCAACCGGATCCAGTTCGGGCGGCCCATAGCCACCTTCCAGGCGGCGCGGCACCGGGCAGCGGAGATGTATACCATGGCCGAGACGGTGCGCTGGGCCGCCTACCACTCCCTGTGGGAGTTCGAGAGGGACCCCGCCACCGCCAGCGATGTCTGGAAGGCCGCCTACTGGACGGCCGAGGCGGCCCGCTCCGTCTTCACCAACGCCCATATGCTGCACGGCGGCATCGGCGTCAGCCTTGAGCACCCCTTGCACCTGTTCACCCATGCCCTCATGAGCCTGCCGGTGCTGGAGGGGGGCCAGGACGGGATGGTGCGCCGCATCGCCGAGGCCGTGGTGCCCAACCTGTGATGGCGACGGGACGGGGGCGCCCTAGGGCGCCCTGCGCTATACTGTAGCGCGGGGGCATGGCGCCCCACCTTTTTAGCCAGGAGTCGGAGCCCTGAGCAGCCGCCAGCGCCGTCCGCGGCCCCGCCCCAGGCCCCGTCGGGCCGGCCCCCCCTTTCCCCTGAACGTCATCTTCAGTGTCCGCGCCTTCTACATAGCCTTCATTGTCCTGATCATCGCCAGCATGGCGGCGGTGGGCTTCGGGGGCCTCACGGGCGGCGGCAGCAGCGCGCCCCGGGCTGAGCCTACGCCCGTGGCCACCCCTACCCCGACCCCGCAGCTGCCCGGGGTGAAGACCTACCCCGGGCCCCAGCAGGTGGTGGACCCGTCCAAGGCCTATACCGCCGTCATCCGCACTACCAAGGGCGAAGTGCGTATCCGCCTCTACCCCGACAAGGCGCCCCTGGCCGTCAACAGCTTCGTCTTCCTGGCGAAGGAGGGCTTCTACGACGGTCTCCTGTTCCACATAGTGCGCAAGGAGCCGGCCTACGCCTTCGCCCAGACGGGCGACCCCACCTGTCGGGCCGACGCCGCCCTCGTGTGCACGGGCGCCGGCGGCCCCGGCTACACCCTGCCCCTGGAGCGGAACGACCTGGCCCATAGGCGCGGTGCCGTCGCCCTGGCACCCATAGCCGGCGGCACCGACCTGAGCGGCAGCCAGTTCTACATCCTGCTGGCTGACCAGCCGCGGCTGGACGGGCGCGACACCGTCTTCGGCGAGGTGGTGGCGGGCATGGAGGTGGTGGAGGCGCTGGCCCACCGCAACCCCTGCTTTCAGCGGCCCAGCCGTGACAACCCCTGTCAGGAGCAGCCGCCCCCTGGCGACGCCATCCTGAGCGTCACCATACAGGAGGGCTGAGGCGCCTCAGTGCCGGAAGTCGGGCCGGTCCTCGCGACGGGGCTCGGGGCCCGGCACCTGGCGCCGTTCCCGGTCCCGGAGCTGTGGCCGCTGCTCCTCAGGCTCCCGTATCTCGCGGCGGAACTCGCGGATGGCGCGGCCAATGGCCCCGCCGATGTCGGCGATGCGGGAGGCCCCGAACAGCACCACGATAATGGCGAAGATGATGAGCAGCTCCGTCGGCCCCAGGCCCTGGAACAGCAAGAACGGCATTATCCCCTTCTCCCTTCGCGCCCAGCATAGCACGGGCCCGGGCCGCTGACAACGAAGCCTAGCGGCCCCGTTCGATGAAGAACATCAGGAACACGAAGAAGAGGGTAGCGGCCAGGAACCCCGCCCCCAGGTGCCAGATGCCGCCGATGAGGAGGAAGACACCGATGGCCGAGCAGAAGCCCACGCCCGTGACGGCCACGATGCGGGCTATCACCAGCGGCAGCGGCACCGGCCCCTGTCCCATCTCACCATGGCGCATTATCGCCGCCGTGGGGGCCAGCTTCAACGGCCGCGCCGCCCCTCCCTCACAGGGGCTGGTACTGGGAGAGGGGGGCGGGGACGAGGCGGTTGCGCAGCTCCCCTATGCCCTGGATGCTGACCACCACCTGGTCGCCCGGCTGCAGGAAGAGGGGAGGGTCCTGGGCGAAGCCCACCCCCTCGGGGGTGCCGGTGAGGACGATGTCCCCCGGCAGGAGGGTCATGCCCCAGGAGAGCTCGGCGATGAGGACGGGGATGGGGAAGACCATCTGGGCGGTGGAGGCCTCCTGGCGCAGCTGGCCGTTGACCCAGCAGCGCACCAGCAGGGAGTGGGGGTCCGGCACCTCGTCGGCGGTCACCAGGCAGGGGCCCAGGGGGCAGGAGCCGTCCATGGCCTTGCCCTTCAGCCACTGGCCCCCGTGGCGGCGCTGCAGGTCGCGTGTGGTGACGTCGTTGGCCGCCATGTAGCCGAAGACGTGGGCCATGGCCCCCTCCCGGGGGATGCTGCGGCCGCCGCGACCGATGACCACCGCCAGCTCGGCCTCGTAGTCCCACTGGGTCGACAGGGAAGGGTCGCAGGGCAGGTCGTCGTAGGGGCCGGCCACGGTAGTGGTGGGCTTGCTGAAGAAGGTGGGGTGCTGGGGCAGCTCCTGGGCCCGGCCCTGGGAGCGGGACTCCTGGAAGTGGGCCAGATAGTTCCAGCCCACGGCGAAGAGGCAGCGCGGCGGCTGGGGGATGGGCGCCAGCAGCCGGACCTCATGGAGGCGGTATGAGGGCTGGCGGCGGGCCAAGAGCTGGCGGGCCCGCTCCAGCGCCTCCTGGCCGCCGCGGACGACGTCCAGCACCGAGGCGAACTCCGGCCCCAGGCAGACGATGCCCTCCTCCCTCAGGGCACCCGGCAGGGGTGGGCCGCCCTCGGCCACAAAGGTCACCAGACGCACGGGGCACCTCCTCAGACCATAGTGAGGGCAGGGCAGGGAGGGCGCAAGACCGGCCCACCCCGCCCGGGGCGGGGCTGCTTGACAAGGGGCGGGGGGCGGCGGTATAAAGGGATGCGGACGACGGGCTCGGCCAGCAGGCCGGGCCTGTGGTTTCCGCACCTTACCAACCGAATAGGGAGAGAAGGACGTAGCCCCAAGGCCCGCCTTCACGGTTGTGGAGGCAGTGGTGTAGTGGTCAAGCGTTTAAGGGCACGTGGTGGATGCCTAGGCGCTGGAG
>DATLZD010000023.1:0-15949 GCA_035574155.1 Dehalococcoidia bacterium
CGCCGCAGGGACACGTAGCGCGCCTCGGACTCGGCCAGACGTGCCGGCGTCCCGCCGTTGAGGTCGTAGAGCTGGAAGCGGACGCGGGCACCCAGGACCGGCACCTGCTCACGATCCAGCAGCCCCACCTGCAGGCGGTTCTCCCCCACCGCCAGGGCATGGTTCACCAGAACCGGCGAGATCTCCGCCTGGCGCAAGGTGACGCGCCAGAAGTCAGGGTCATTGGGATCGGGGGCCCGCTGGCCGCCGCAGGCCGCAGCCAGCAGGGGGATGAGGAGCAGGGGCACCGCCAGGAACTTCCTCACACCGCCTCGCCCATCGTGAAGGTTATCACCATGCCCCCCACGAGTCCATACGCGCGGGCGGCCCCGGCGGTTCCCCCGCTCAAATTGACCGCTGCGGCAGGCCGATGCTACCTTTGGGGCAGCGAGGGGAGACAGCTTTGCGCAGCCTCCGCATCGGCCTGGCCCAGATAAACACCACCGTCGGCGACCTGGACGGCAACGTCCGCAAGATCGTGCGCTACGTGGACGAGGCCCGCCGCCTGGGGGTGGACATCGTCGCCTTCCATGAGCTGGCCATCACCGGCTACCCGCCCGAGGACCTGCTGCTGCGGCCCCGCTTCGTGCGCGACAACCTGGAGGCCCTCCAGGAGGTGGTAGCCGCCTGTCGGGGCATCACCGCCGTGGTGGGCTTCGTGGACCACCCTGCCGGGCGCGGCGAACTGGACGACGACATCTACAACGCCGCCGCCATCATCCATGACGGCCGACTGGCCGCCGTCTACCACAAGCAGCACCTGCCCAACTACGGGGTGTTCGACGAGGAACGCTACTTCCAGGCCGGGAGGGAGTCGCCCGTCTTCACCGTGGCAGGGGTGGCGGTGGGGGTGAGCATCTGCGAGGACATCTGGTACCCGGGCGACCCCACCCGTAGCCAGGCCCTGGCCGGGGCCCAGGTCATCGTAAACATTAACGGCTCCCCCTACCACCGGGCCAAGCGGCTCTTTCGTCAGCAGATGCTGGCCACCCGCGCCTCCGATTACGGCGTGGCTGTGTGTTATGTCAACCAAGTCGGGGGGCAGGACGAGCTGGTGTTCGACGGCGGTAGCATGGTCCTGGACGCCCAGGGCAGGCTGGTGGCGCGGGCGGCCATGTTCCAGGAGGAGCTGCTGGTCTGCGACCTGAACGTGGCCGAGGTGGTGCGCATGCGCCTGCATGACCCGCGCCGACGAAGGGAGCGCCGGCAGGCCGAGCTGCGGGTGCCCACCTATCATCTGTCCTCGGAGCCTTTCGTGCGCGACAAGCCGCCCCTGGAGGGCCGCATCGCCCCGGCCCCCGATGGCGAGGCCGAGGTCTACCAGGCGCTGGTGCTGGGCACCCGCGACTACGTAGTCAAGACGGGCTTCCAGCAGGTGCTGGTGGCCATGTCAGGGGGCATCGATTCCAGCCTGGTGGCCTGCATCGCCGCCGACGCCCTGGGGCCGGAGAACGTCACCGGCGTCAGCATGCCATCGCGCTACTCGTCGGAGGGGTCCATCCGCGACGCCAAGGCTCTGGCCCAGAACTTGGGCATCCGCTTCCTGGTCATCCCCATTGAGCCGGCCCATCAGGCCTACCTGGACATGCTGGCCCCGGCCTTCGCCGGCACCGAACCGGGGGTGGCCGAGGAGAACATCCAGGCCCGCATCCGAGGCAACATCATCATGGCCCTGTCCAACAAGTTCGGTGCTCTGGTGCTGACCTGCGGCAACAAGTCGGAGCTGGCCACCGGCTACGCCACCCTCTACGGGGACATGGCTGGGGGCTTTGCCGTCATCAAGGACGTGCCCAAGACGTTGGTCTACCGCCTGGCCCGCTACCGCAACTCTCTCTCGCCCGTGATCCCCGAGGAGGTGTTCACCAAGCCACCCTCGGCCGAGCTGAAGCCCGGCCAGGTGGACCAGGACACCCTGCCCCCTTACGACGTGCTGGACGGCATCCTGGAGGCCTACGTGGAGCAGGAGAAGAGCATCGAGGAGATAGTGGCCCTGGGCTACGACTACGAGACCGTGGCCCGGGTCCTGCGCATGGTGGACCGCAACGAGTACAAGCGGCGGCAGGCCCCGCCGGGCATCAAGATAACGCCCCGGGCCTTTGGCCGCGACTGGCGGCTGCCCATCGCCCACCGTTACCAGGCCTACTGATGCCCCTGGACGAAGGCAGTAAAGGCTGCCATCATCGAACTCGGGATGATCGAGGCCGTCTTCTTCGACTTCGGCGGCGTCATCGCCAGGCTGGACCGGGAGCACACCCGCGCCCTGGAGGAGAAATACGGGCTGCCCCGGGGCGGCCTGCTGGACGCCCTATACGGGATCCCCGAATGGGTGGAGGCCGAGACGGGCCGCCTCCCCGAGGAGGAGTGGCTGCGGGCCGTCCTGCGCAGGCTGGAGGAGATGGCTGGCCACCCCATCGAGGGCATCACCCAGGAGTGGCAGATTGTATGGCGCCAGATGGACGAGGAGATGCTCGACCTGGTGCGGAGGCTGCGGGGCCGCTACCGGGTCGGCCTCATCTCCAACTCCACGCCCAGGCTCGAGCGGGAGATCCTCTCCGCCAACGGCATCGCTGACCTGTTCGAGGTGGTGGTCAACTCGGCCCGGGTCGGCATCGCCAAGCCCGACCCGCGCATCTTCCTCACCGCCGCCGAGCGCATGGGGGTGCCGCCCCAGCGCTGCCTGCACATCGACGACCTGCTCCAGAACGTGCAGGGGGCACGGCAGGCAGGCTTCCAGGCCATACTCCACCGGGGCGACTTCCTCACCACCGTGGCCGCCCTCCGCGGCCTCGGGGTGGAAGTCTAGACGCCGGCCTCAGCCAGGCGATAGAGGCGCTCGGCCAGCTCCAGACAGCGCCCCA
Organism: Dehalococcoidia bacterium; assembly: GCA_035574155.1. Classification (GTDB taxonomy): domain Bacteria; phylum Chloroflexota; class Dehalococcoidia; order SM23-28-2; family HRBIN24; genus HRBIN24. The sequence continues at coordinate 2,898 of DATLZD010000023.1, forward strand.
CGTCGGGCACGCGGCTGGCCCACAGCCCTGGCACCGCCTCCAGCCCCAGGTAGGCGCCCATTAGGGCCCCGGCCACCGCGCCATTGGTGTCGGTATCGCCGCCCAGGTTCACCACGGCCACTAGGGCATCGTAGAAGTTGTCATGGTGCCACCAGGCCCACAGGGCGCATTCGAGGGTGTCCAGCACGAAACCGCTAGTGGCCACCTCTTCCTCGTCTTTGAAGGGAACCGAGCGCACCCGCTCCAGCAGCTCGGCGGGAGAGTGGGAGAGCACCTCCATGGCATAGCCCACCGCCGCCTCTTTGTCCTCGCCCCGCAGCACGCGGGCCAGCACCACGTTGAAGAAGGCGCACGCCGCCCGTGCCAGATGGTTGGGGTGGGTGACCCGCGACTGCTCGTGGCTGAAGCCGATGACGGCGTCGATGTCGCGGTAATAGCGCAGGGCGATGGGCGCACAGCGCATCAGGGAGCCGTTGCCGGCCGTAAAGGGGGCGTGCTGCACCTCCACCCGCTCGACGGCCTCGCGCCAGTGGACCCCCTGGTCCACCAGCTCCAGCACCCGGCGAGTGTGGACACCCACGTCGGGAGGGTTGCCGCGGAACCAGGTCAGCAGCCGCAGCACGAAGTCGTCGGCGTCGAAGTGGCCCACCTCGGCCAGGCTCTCGGCCAGGGCCAACGCCTGGGCGGTGTCGTCGGTGGTGGACCCGGCCGGCAGCCAGCCATCTACCATCTCACGCAAGACACCGTAGCGCTGTCGTATCTCATGTCTCGGTAACCCCTCCACCGGCATCCCCAGAGCATCTCCCACAGCCAGCCCCACCAGGCAGCCCTGAAAGCGGCGTAGCCTGTCCGTCTGCATGCTTCCTCCCGCAGTAGCGGCCCTTACTGGGGCGGGGACCGCCCTCAGAGCTCCGGCCGCGCCCGCAGCCGCCGCCACAGCGCCGACCACACCTGTCGCACCATCTCCACGTCGCTGGCGCTGGGTCCCAGCAGGCCAGACAGGGGCTGGCCGGACACTCTCCTGTAAAAGAAGAGTGCGGCTGCCAGCCCAGTGTTATACGCCAGAGAGGAAGCGATGGCCGCTCCCGGCACCTCCAGCCAGGGGATCAGGGCCACGTCCAGGACGACGGTGGCCAGAAGGGCCGCCAGCACCGCCGCCGTCTGGTAGAGGGGCCTCCCCCGGCCATATAGGTATGACCCCAGCACGATGGTGACGCCATTGGCTACGGACCCAGGCAGCAGCAACAGGAGCGGGACCACCGAGGCCCGGAACTCGGGACCGAACAGGAGGGTCACCAGCAGCGGCGAGACAGCCGCCAGGGCCGCCGCTCCCCCCATGCTCACAAGGAAGGTGCTGCGGGCCGCCGACTGGGCGAGGGCCGTGGCCTCCCCTCGTCCCATGCCCGACAGCCGCGGCAGCAGGACATAGGAGACGGCGCTGGCCAGCCACCATAGGCTCTCGGCCAGGCCCACGGCCACGGCATAGTGGCCCACCGCCGCGCGCCCGGCGAAGGCACCCACCAGGTAGTGGTCCAGGCGGTAGTTGAGCAGTTGGGCCAGGTTCCCCAACTGCCCTTGCACGCCGTAGCGGACCTGGTCGCGCAGGGCCACCCACGGCCGGTGAAGAACCTCGCCCCAGCGCAGGCGCCAGGGCCCCAGGAGGACCAGGGCTATCGCGTCGGCCAGGACGAAGGACCCAACCCAGGAGGCAACGGCCGCAAAGACGTCTAGGCGCCCCAGCGCCCACAGGGCCCCCAGGGACACCACCGAGCTGGTCCCTTGGGACGCTCCGGCCAGGAAGATGGCGCCGAACCGCTCCTGTCCCTGCAGAAGGGCCACCAGGAACAGGTAGGCCAGCAGGGCCGGCACGGCCGGCACGTAGAGCCAAAAGGCGCGACCGCTGACGAAGGCGTCGGGGGCATGCACGAAGGCGAAGAGGGCGACACCCAGGCCCCAGAGCAGGGTCACCGCCGACCAGAGGCAGAGGGCACCACCCAGCAGCCGCTCGAGGGGATAGGCGCCGCGGTTCAGGTAATAGACGCTTGCCGGCCCCACCCCCAGGTTGGCCACGCCTGCCGCTACCAGCACCGAGGTGTAGAAGAGGGAGTAGGTGCCCAGGCCGGCGTCGCCCAGGGCCTGGGCCAGCAACACCCGCACCACGAAGGCCAGGCCATAGGAGGCCACCTGCGACAGGAACATGAGGTTGACGCTGGCCAGAAGGCCCCAACGTTGGCCACGCCTGGCAGCCATCGCCCCTCCGCCTAACTCCGGCTGCAGGGCAGGTTATCACCGGCAGCGCCTTCCGTCACCTGCGTCGGCTAGACCCAGGCGAAGGGCCACGGCTACAATGGCCCCAGAGCACCCGCGAGAGAAAGCCCATGGCCCAACGTCCGGACATCGGCCTGATAGAGCAGGTCCGGTCAGCCGTCCACGAGCTGCTGGCCTCCTACCCGCGCAGCAAGGCCCACTGCCGCTACGCGGATGTGCGCATCGAGGTGTCCGAGGGGAAGGCGGCCGTGGCCGAGAACGGCATGGACAAGTTCAGCGCGGAGGACTATGGACTCTCCTTCGGCGTGCGGGCCATCGCCGGCGAACGGGTGGCCGCGGCGGGCTACTTCGGCCAGCAATTGGGCGCCCGCGACGTGCCGCAGCTGCTGGAGCGGCTGCGGGAGGGGCTCGATCACGCCTACGAGCGCGCCCTCTGGAACGCCCGCCAGAAGGCCGCCGCCCGGGACGAGTTCCCGGACCTGGGCAGCAGCCTCTATGACCTGGCCCTGGCCCCCATCGAGGCCCGCACCGACACGGTGCCCGCCCGCTACGAGATAGACCCCCGTCAGGTCCCCCTGTCGGAGGTGGTGGCCTACGTGCGCGACGTCTCCCGACGGGTCCAGGGCATCGGGTCGCAGGTGGTCTACAACTACATCGGCGCTGAGACCCACCTGGAGCGCATCCTCTTCGTCAGCTCCGAGGGGGCCAACATCGACCAGACCTGGGCCATCACCCAGGGCACTTGCTTCGTGGTGGCGCAGGGCCCCGACGCCCACCAGGAGCTCTACGACTTCACCGGTCACCAGCGCGGGTGGGAGGTCATCACCAGCGGGGTGGACGAGCCCTTCATCCGTTTCCCGCCCCTGGACGAGTTCTCGCTGGCCCTGGCGCGGGACACGGTGGAGCTGGCCTCGGCGCCGCCCCTTCCCGCCACCGACCGGGAGGTGGTGGTGGTCACCGACCCCCACTACAACGCCCTGGTGTGCCACGAGGTGGTGGGGCACCCCTCGGAGCTGGACCGGGCCCTCAAACTGGAGACGGGATACGCCGGGCGCTCCTGGTTCCTGAAGACGCTGCGCGATAGCCAGGTGGGCAGGCAGGTGGGGTCGCCCCTCCTCTCGGCCTTCTCCGACCCCACCATGGACGGCTTCGGCCACTACCTGTATGACGATGAGGGGACGCCCGCCCGCCGTGTATACCACATACGCAACGGCATCTACGAGGAGTTCCTCAACTCGCGCCAGACGGCGGCCATCGTGGGCGCCGCCCCCAACGGTCACTACAAGGCCACCGACGCCTACCTGGTGCCGCTCATCCGCATGTCCAACACCGCCTTTGCCCCCGGCGACCGCGACCCCCAGGACATCATCCGCGAGGTCGACCGCGGCTACTACGTGGTCGGGCACCGCATCCCCTCGGTGGCCGAGTCGCGGGAGAACTTCCGTATCACGGCCATGAAGGTCTACGAGATCCGTGACGGCAAGCTGGGGCAGCTCTACCGGGACGGGGGCCTCGTGTCCGACAGCCGCGACTTCTTCATGAACGTGGACGCCGTGGGCAACGACTTCCGTCTTTTCGCCATCCCCAACTGCGGCAAGGGGCAGCCCATGCAGACCAAGCGCATGAGCAACGGCGGCCCCACCCTGCGCAGCCGCGCCAGGCTCAGCGGCGCCCGGTGACCAAGATGGGACGGCGGCAGGAAAAGGCGGACCACCACCTGGCCCAGGGCGACCTGCTCCACGCCTCCGAGAAAGGGTGGGGCTCCACTGCCCAGATGGTCAAGGCAGTGGCCGAACGCCGTGGCTGGCCCCACAACGGCCACCGCCAGCCCTTAGAACCGGTGAGGCGCCTGGTGGAAGAGACGGGAGACCATGGTATCCGCGAGCTGGTCCTGACGGCCAACGCCCTCCATGCCAACTTCTACGGGGGCTGGCTCACTAGGGAGGACGCGGAGCTGGGGCTGGACAGGGCCCGCCAGCTGCTGGAGCGGCTGCGGCCCCCGCTGCCCTAGGGCGAACGTTAGCGAGGAGAGGAACAAGGAGGTGCCAGCATGACACAGGTGCAGGAGCGACCGGGAGCGGTGACCTTCCGCGGCAACCCCCTCACCCTGCTGGGGCCGGACCTAAAGGTGGGCGAGAAGGCCCCTGACTTCCGCCTGGTGGACCTGGAGCTGCGACCGGTAACGCTGCAGGACTTCGCCGGCAAGACCCTTCTGCTGACGGTGGCCCTCTCCCAGGACACCCCCGTCTGCGATATGCAGGGCAAGCGGTTCAACGAGCTGGCCACCCAGGTGTCGGAGGACGTGGTCATCGCCAACGTGACGGTAGACCTGCCCTTCGCCCTTCGGCGCTGGTGCGGGGCCAACGGCGTCGACCGTATCAGGGTCCTCAGCGACTACCAGGAGCGGGACTTCGGCCTCAAGTACGGCATCCTCATTAAGGAGCTGAAGCTGCTGGCCCGCTCGGTGTGGATCATCGACAGGGACGGGGTCATCCGCTACAAGGAGATCGTGCCCGAGGTGACCCAGGAGCCCAACTACCAGGCCGCCCTGGACGCCCTCCAGCAGGTGGTCAAGGGCGACTAATTTTAAAAAGGGAGCACCTGAGGCTTGGTGGATGCGCATGCTCCCGCGTCGCGTGCAGGATGCATGGATTCCCTTGATGCGCCGCGCCCTGAACATCCTTGAGCAGAGCATCAATGAGCGGGGATGGTTGGCGCAAGCCTCGGTATGGGAAGTAGACTCCGGTGCTGGCAACGGGTCGCCATACTTGAAAAGGGCGCTTAAGCCCGATGCCAACGTGCAGGTGATGTGCTACGAGGACGAGATAGCACAGTCCGATGAATTCTCCAGATTCTTCGAGGCACTAAAGCAGGAATTTGCAGCACAAGGTGAGCTTGAGTGGATGCGTCGACCTGTAGCTTACCCTGACGAAAAGAAAGCTTGTCTGCGCAACCTAGTTCGACCAGCCTTGGTAGCTTACGTGAAGGAAAGCTTCATAGAAAACTATGGGTTTGCGGACATGGACACCTCTAGAGCTATAGCTGTGTTGGAGGACCTGCTACTCGGTCTCAAGAATGAATTGATCACGTATAGGGCCATTGCCCCCCTTGTTGACTTGAGTGGCCCCGGAGACGAGATCAAGGTGGACGACTGTCTCGCTTTATGTCCCTTGAATACGAATACCGTGCTGGAAATTTTGAATACCTGTGGCGCAGACCTGGGGAATTTTTACCTACGGTGGCACCACTCGTTGAAATGTGCATACGCTTTCGTGTACACGTATGAGGTGGCTTGGGGCTCCCCAACCGTTCCGAATGTGGATCTAATTCGCGACGCCCTATCCGCGCTTAGGGTGCTGAAGGCAGGCGATGTAGACGTGCCGCTCGTTTACGCTCGACCTGATTCCGCTCGGTTAACAAACTGCTTGGGCTTCGTTGCATGGGCACCCCTTTTTACTAAGCCCTTCGGACAGTCGAGGTATCTGCTGAGCATTGAAGATGTGCCACTACTGAAACAAGTATACATGCGCATTCGCCGTTTGCCACCCTCTGCAAGGGAGAGGATTGCGCTTGATAGACTCAACATGGTCTACGAAAGATTAAGGCCCCAGGATCAGTTAATTGATTCGTGGGTCGGCCTCGAAGCCCTATTGAACATAGAGAGCGAGATCAGGTTTCGCACTGCCCTACGCCTTGCGTTTTACCTGGGGAATGATGCAAACGACCGCGAAAAACTCTATACAGCTGCTCTCGCAACATATGATGCACGGTCTCGGACGGTGCATGGACGCCGCGTCGATGACCCCCAAGCTAAAGCAGACCAGGCAGTGGAGTTGCTGCGAAGATGTCTCCGAAAGGCGTTGCTGGACGGGCTCCCTAATTGGATTGAATTCGACAAAAGGCAGATCGTAGTAGGCGGAGGTGCCTGAGGTGTTGCCCCTGTCGGAGCTGGAGCGGGCGGCCCGGGAGGCCCTAGCCTTCCTCATGGCCCAGGAGGACGTGGAGGAGGCCGAGGTCTTCGTCTCGGCCAACGGCATCCTCCACGCCCGCCTCAACTACACCTCCCACATCCCCAGCAACGGCGTCGAGGAGCCCAAGTCCATCGAGAACTTTGGCATCGGCGTCCAGGTCGTCTTCCGGGCGGCCGAGGGCGAGCTGCGGCGCATAGGCTTCGGCTCCGAGCCCTCCGACCTGTCGCTGGACGGGGTCCGCTCCGCCCTGGACAAGGCCCGCCGCGGCGCCGTGGCCGACCCCGAGTTCGTCAGCCTGCCCAGGCCCACCGGCGAGGAGCGCCGCCTGCGCGACTACCACGACCCCCGCCTGATGGAGCTGGCCGATGCCGACCTGGTGGACGCGGGCTGGCGGGTGGTGCGGGCCGGCCTGAGGGCCTTCCGCAGCGCCGAGGCCCTTTCCGCCCTGGGCCGCTCCCCCGAGGAGCTGGCCCTCATCCTGGGCGGCGACGTGACCCTCCTCCAGGAGCGGGTGGCCTTCTGCTCCAGCGCCATGCCTGACGTCCAGACGGACGAGTCCACCCTCATCATGTCCTTCATCACCGCCATGGTGGAATCGGAGGGTGGCAAGGGCTCCGGCTACGACGCCACCACCCACCTGGAGCGCTTCAGCGGCGAAGCGGGTCGCGAGGCGGCCGAGAACGCCGTGCGGGCCATGGGCGGCGTGCGGGTGCCCGGCGGGACCTACCGCGTCGTCCTGGGGCGCCAGGCGGTGATGGACATCCTCGAGAACCTGGTGCTGCCGGGCATCTCCCTGGGCACCTTCTATGCCGCCGCCAGCCCCTTCTTGGGCCAGTTGGGCAAACAGGTCGCCTCCCCCAAGTTCACGCTGGTGGACGACGGCGCCGCCCCTGGGCTGGCCGGGTCCAAGGGCATCACCTGCGAGGGGCTGCCCACTGGCCGCACCGAGCTGATACGCGACGGGGTGCTGGTGGGGCTCCTGGCCAACTGGTACGAGTCCCAGCGCATCCTGCGCGACCCCCGCGCCCGCGAGAAGCTGGGTGTGGACCCCCGGGAGTGGCGCAGCGCCCTGGTGCCCCGCAACGGCTTCCGCTTCGCCCGCGGCGGTGGCCGCCACTTCGACGCCCAGCCCGGCATCTACCCCACCAACGTCCTCATTCCCGGCGACGTGGAGTCCCGGGACGAGCTGTTGCGTCTGGTGGGCGATGGCCTCTACATCGGCCGCATCTGGTATACCTATCCCGTCAACGGCCTGCGGGCCGGCGACTTCACCGCCACCGTCATCGGCGATTCCTTTGTCATCCGCGACGGGCGGCTGGCGGAGCCCATCAAGCCCAACACCCTGCGCATCAACGACAACGTGCGGCGGGTCCTCCAGGGGGTCCTAGGGGTGACCAAGGAGGCACGGCCCACCCTGGTCTGGGCCGCCGACGAGATCGTCTACGCACCCGAGATAGCGGTGGAGGCGCTGGACCTGCAGCCCATCGCCGAGTACATGGAGACCGCCTACTGAGGCGCGTCAGCGGGCAGGGAAGAGGCCCAGGGCCTCCTGCAACGTCTGCACCGGCACGATGCGCGGCGTGCCGATCTTCATGAGCGGCCGGAAGTAGCGGACCACCTGCGCGTAGTCGTCCGCCTCCAGCAGGACGTAAAGGGTGTGCTCAGGCGGAGCGATGTAGCTCCCCAGCACCCTTACCCCGGCAGCCCTGATGTGCTCCTCGCTGGACAACTGGTGCAGCGGCGCTGGGTTATCGGCCGGGCACAGGTCCGGCGTATGCTGATGGATGGCCATGAACAGCATGTGCTCCCCCTTGCGTCCGCGGGGCTACATGATGGCGTGAGCAGGGGCCTGCCGCTCGGCCCCATCTGCCCTCGACACCACCCGCGGACGGCCCGAGTGCCCGGGAGGCCTGACAGGGCCAGGGTAGCCCCCGCCCCCACGGGCGGTCAAGGACGGGCTATCCGGCCCGTCCCGGGGCCACCGCCGGCGACGCGCCCCGGCGGCGATCCGCGCGGCCTCGCCCGACAAGGCCCCGGGCGGCAGCGGGGGGCCTACGTCGCCGCCTGCTCCGACCGCAGGCGACGGGCCACGGCCCGCATCCGGCCCAGCAATAGGGCCAGGGCGAAGAAGGCCGTGGCCACCAGCACGATGGCGGCGCTGGGCGAGACGTCAGCATAGTAGGCCACGTAGAGACCGGCCACGGACGAGGCCAGCCCCGCCGCCACCGCCACGGCCATCATCCCTCCCAGGCTGCGGGCCAATAGCTGGCCGGTGGCGGCTGGCGTTACCAGCAGGGCCACCACCAGCACTATACCCACCGCTTTCAGGGCGATGACGGTGGTCAGGGCCACCAGCGTCAGCGTCCCCATCTGCACCAGCTCCACCGGCACGCCCAGGGCGCTGGCCATGGTGGGGTCGTAGCTGACAATGAGCAGCTCCTTCCAGAACAGGAACACCAGGGCCAGGACCAGCCCGCCAACGGCGGCCATGAGCCAGATGTCCTCCCAGCCCACCGCCAACACATTGCCGAACACGAAGGCGAAAAGGTCGACAGTGTAAGTGCTGCGACGGCTGGCCAGCAGCACCCCCAGGGCGAAGGCGGCCACGAAAACGGTGCCCACGGCGGTGTCGTGCTTCAGGGCGCCACGCCGGGCCAACAGGCCGATGAGGAGGGCCGTGGCCAGGGCGGCCAGGGCCCCGCCCAGATAGAGGTTGCCTCCCAACAGGAAAGCCGCCGCCACACCGCTGAAGGTGGCGTGCGGTATGGCGTCGCCCAGGAAGGCCATACCCTTCAGGACCACATAGCAGCCCACCACCGCCGCCACAACCGAGGCCAGGCAGGCAGCTATCAGCGCCCGCTGCATGAACTCCAGCGTCCACGGCTCCCATAGGGGGTCAAGGATGGTCAGCATACACCCTCCCTTCCTCACGGATGAGGAGCAGATGGCGGCGGTAGGTCTCCTGCAGCACGTCCTCCCGCAGCACATCCTGGAGGCGTCCGAAGGCGATGACGCGCCGGTTGAGGAAGACGGCGTGGTCGAAGTGGGTGGCCACGCAGCTCAGGTCGTGGGTGGCCACCAGCAGCGTCTTCCCTTCGGCAGCCAGCTCCTGGAACAGGTGCAGGAGGTCGTGCTGCACGGGGGCGTCCAGCCCGGCGAACGGCTCGTCCAGCAGCAGCAGCTCCGCCTCCTGGGCCAGGGCGCGGGCGATGAGCGTCCGCCGCTGCTCCCCTCCCGACAGCTCGCGGATGCGACGTCGGGCCTTGTCAGCCATTCCCACCCGCTCCAGGGCCTGCCAGGCGACCTCGCGGTCGCGACGCCCTGGACGGCGCAGGGGTCCCAGCAGGCCGTAGCGGCCCATGAGGGCCATCTCGAAGACCGTGATGGGGAAGGCCCAGTCCACCGCTTCCGTCTGGGGCATGTAGCCCAGGCGACGGCGGTCGGGGCGCGCACCGAAGGCCAGCACCTCTCCCCGCCAGGGCCGCTGCAGCCCCAGGATGGTCCGCAGGAGGGTACTCTTGCCTGACCCGTTGGGGCCGACCAGCCCCGCCAAGCAGCCCCGCTCTATGCTGAAGGTTACGCCCTCCAGGACCGGGGCGCCGTCGTAGCCGGTCCAGAGGTCGCGGACCTCCAGGGCCATGGTCTCTGGCTGGGCCATCACGTCCCCCCCAGACAGCGGACCAGCTCACGGCCATTATGGCGCATCATGTCCAGGTAGGAACGCACCCGCTGGTCGAAGGCGTCGGAGTAAAGGGTGCATACCCGCAGGCCCAGGTCCTGCGCCAGGCGGGCCAGGAGGCGGTCGGGGCCCTCCAGCTGGGGCTCGGTGAACACGGCCGGCACACCCTCCTGCTGAAGGAGCTGCCGCAGGGCAGCCACCTGACCGGCGCCTGGCTCCGCCTCGGGGGTGGTCACCAGGTAGCCCACCTCGGCCAGTCCGTAGCGTCGGGCCAGCCAGTGAAAGGCGGCGTGGCTGGTCACCAGCTTTCGCCTCTGCGGGGGCACCTGCTGCAGCTGGCGCTCTATCTCGGCGTCCAGGTCGCGCAGCTGCCGGATGTAGTCCCTGGCCCGCTGGCGGTACCCCTCGGCATTGGCGGGGTCTAGGGCAGCCATCTCCTCCGCCATGACGTCCACGTATTGGCCGGCCACCCCGGGATCGAGCCACAGGTGGGGGTCACCTTCCGGCCCCGAGTGGTCGTGGCCCTCCTCCGGGTGCCCGTCCACCCCTGCACCTGGGACCTCCAGCCCCAGGCGCTGCGCGGCTACTGGCCCCACCTCCACCAGCCTGGCGTCGGGGGCCTTGTTGGCCGTCACCGCCTCCAGGAGCGGGCCTTCCAGTCCCAAGCCGTTGGCGAAGATGAGGCGTGCCTGGCCGATGCGACGGGCCAGAGAGGGAGTGATGTCGAAGGTGTGGGGATCGGCATCGGCCGGCATGATGGACTGGACCCGCACGGCATCGCCCGCCACCTGCATGGCCAGGTCCGCCAGGATGGGCGTGGTGGCCAGCACCAGGGGTCGGTCGTCCTCCTCGCTGGCACAGGCGGCCAGCAGCAGGAGGGTGCAGGTGATACCAAGTATCAGTCGATGCCAAACGAAAACGCTCACGTCTCACCTCGCCGGTCATGGGACTCACGACAGGACAGGCAGCGGCCGTAGAACTCCAGCCAGTGGCCCTGGATCTCGTAGCCGGTGCTGCGGGCCAGCTCCCGCACCAGGTCCCCTACCGCGCACTCTTCCAGGTCCTGGACGCGCCCACAGCCGACGCACACCAAGTGATGGTGGTGATGACGGTGGTCCGAGAGGCGGTAGTGCAGGCGCCCGTCCTCCAGCAAGACCCGGCAAAGGATGCCCATATCGCATAGCAGACGGACGGTTCGAAAGACGGTGGCCCGCCCGGCAGATGTCTGGCGCATCACCTCTTCGGCTGTGAAGTGCTCGGCACGGCTGAGGATGGCCCGCAGGACGGCGCGCCGGGCTGGCGTCAGCCGGTAGCCCCGCGCCGCCAGGGCGCCCTCGATGGCCTCGATGGCTGGCATCGGTGATACCTCGTCTCAGTTAGGTTCCGAGCATAGCACCCTGTGGGGCCGTCGTCAACACCGCTTTGCGCCACGTCCTTGACAGCGGGCGCCGATGCCCTATATTTGAGGCGCTTCGACTACGAAGGGGGTGCATGACCATGTCCCAGCAGCAGCGAAAGCCCTGGTGGCGCCGCCTGCACGACGCCACCTGCCCCGGCTATCGCAACGTCAAGCTCTTCCAGCAGCTGTGCCCGGTCTGCCGGAGCGAGGGGAGACGGGCAGGCTCCTAGCCTGGGAACGCCCTCAGGGCCCCTCCCAGGCGTAGTCGGCGGGCTGCCCCAGGACGGCCACCATCCCCAGGGCACCGGCCCTGGGTCCTAGGACAGCCCTCTCCAGGCGCAAGCCCCGGCGGACCTGGGGCAGGGCCAGCGTCCAGAGGGCCTCCCTGGCTGGGCCGAGGAGCATCTCCCCCGCCCGCAGCACACCACCTCCCAGGACCAGCAGCTCCGGGTCCAGGACGTTAGCATAGCTGGCCAGCCCTATGCCCAGGTAGCGCCCTGCCTCGGCCAGCAGCTCGCGACAGTCCTCGTCGCCAGCGAGGGCCGCCCTGTGCACCGCCTCGGCCGTGGGCGCCTCCCCCGCGGACAGCAGTCGTGCCAGTCCCGGGGCCTTCCCCGCCGCCAACAGCTCCTGCGCCCGCCGGGCGATAGCCGTGCCCGAGGCCAGCGCCTCCACGCAGCCTCGGTTGCCGCACCCGCAGGGCGGGCCATCGGCCAGCACCACCATGTGCCCCAGCTCGCCAGCGGCCCCCCCTTTGCCACGGTAGGGCCTGCCGCCGCAGATGATGCCGCCACCGATGCCGGTCCCCACAGTGACGAACACCATGTCCCGCACACCCTTGCCGGCCCCGAAGGCATGCTCGCCGATGGCGGCGGCGGTAGCATCGTTCTCCAACGTCACCGGCAGTCCCAATCGCTCCTCCATCAGCCTGCGCAGGGGAAACTCGCCCCACCCGGGCAGGTTGGGCGGGTTCACCACCACCCCCTGCGCCAGGTCCAGGGGGCCGGGGGAGGCGATGCCGACCCCATTCAGGTCCCTCGGGGTGAGGCCGGCACCGGCGAGGGCGGCCCGGAGGGACCCTTCTATCTGGCGGAGGACGGTCTCCGGCCCATCGCCGGCGAGGGTGGGACGAACGTCCTCGGCTAACACCTGCCCTTGGCCGGTGGCCACTAGAGAGAGGACCTTGGTCCCCCCCAGGTCCACGGCACCGTAGAGGGGCCGCGTCATGCAGCTATCATACGATGGCGCCCAGTCTCAGCGCCGGGGCCATAGGGTATGACAGTTGCGTCCCAGCACCGCGTCCAGGACCGTCTGCCGCTCCAGGGCACGGAGCTGGGCCAGGGCCTCGTCCACCTGGGCATCGCCCCAGGGCCAGCGCTGGGAACGGCAGCGCTGGCGCAGCCGCTGGCCGATGCCCACCTCCTCCAACATGGCCACGCTGTGAGGCCAGACGAAGAAGGCGAACCGCTCAGGCATGCCGAAGCGGGGCCGCTTCTGGCCCAACCAGAAGAACCGCTCCTCCACTGTGGCCACCGGCTCCACTACCGACACCAGGGGGCCTTCTTCCTCGTTGTAACGGGTGTCCACCAGCAGCCGTTGGGGGAAGAGGCGGAAGCCGATGGCGAACACGTCACACGTGTCCACCACCTTCTGGACCTCGCCCAGGTCGATTAGCACCCCGTTCTCGCTGAGCATGCTGTTCACCCCCCGGCCGCAAGAAAAGGGGCGGGCCCCG
>DATLZD010000024.1:0-9867 GCA_035574155.1 Dehalococcoidia bacterium
CAGCACCAGGAGGGGCGCCCTGCCCGTCCCCCTGGCCGCCGCCTCGGCCTGGGCGATGGCATCCTCCAGCCACCCGGGCAGGCTGCGCCGGAGCTTGACCTCCACCGCCCAGGCGGCCGAGAGCACGTCAGGGCCTCCCCTCCCGGTGTTGGGCTGCCTCTCCCCCGAGAGGAGCCTTGCCACCAGCCGCTCGTGCCGCTTCCAGCGGGCCTCGGCCATCAGCCCCAGCCCCCCGTGACGGGCATCTCGGCGGCGCCCACCACCTCCCTGGGCACCAGCCCCAGCTCCGCCCTGGCCCGCCCCTTGAAGTCCTGGTAGCAGGCGGGGCAGAGGAAGAGGGCGATGGCGGCGGCCCCCGCCGCCTCCAGCAGGACCAGCCGCTCCGGCCGGGCAGGGCAGGGGCCGTCGCCGGCGCAGGGGACGGGGTCCTCCCCCTGGGCGAACCGCTCCAAGAGCCTGCCCATCTCCCTGGGGGAGACGGCCCGAAGGGCGCCGTGGCGGTAGACGAGCAGCCTCACGCCTCCCCCTCCCCCTCTTCGTCAGGGAAGAGGCGGTCATCGTCAGGGGGCGGGCCTGGCCCTGCCTGGTCCGGCCCCTCCTCGGGCTCGAAGCCCTCCCGCCGCACAAGGGCCTCAAGGCTGGGCAGGGGGAAGACCAGCAGGCAGGAGCGGCACTGGGCCCTGGCCCCTCCCCGCAGGGCCTCGGCCTCACCCCGGCAGCGGGGGCAGGTGATGGAAGCCACTTCGGTTTCGTTTCCGCCGTTATATGGTTGAAGGTTCGGCGGAAACGAATCTTCGCTTCCCTCCCCTTGACGGCTGCGCCGGTAGAGGTATGGGCTCCCCCTCTTCCCCTCACCGAGCCTTTCGACAAGCCCCTCCTCCAGCAGCATGGCCAGGGCCTCCTGCAGGGTGGTGCGGGGTAGGGCCCGGCCCAGGGCCGCCTCCACCCGGCTCGTGATGGCGTCGGGGCGGGCCTTGCTCGGCTCGAAGGGGATGCCGTCCTCCTCGGGCCCGGGCAGGGCCGAGAGGATGGCCTGGGCCGCCTCCTGGCGCAGGACGCCTCTCCTGGTGCCCAGGGCCACATATCCTTCCCCCTCCCGCAACTCGATGACCAACTCCGAAGGCGTCTCCTCGAAGCGGGAGAGGCAGACCAGGGCCCTGCGGTTGCGGCCGGCGATGACGGCGTCCAGACCGCTCTCGCCCCTCATCTCAACAGCGATATCCACCGCTCCAACCAGGGCCGAGGAGCCCCGGTGGGCCGTCCCCTCCTCGCCTGGGCTCTTGCGCAGGTGATGGACCAGCAGCACCGCCAGCCCCGTCTCCTGGGCCAGGGCCACCAGGGGGCGGATCCGCCGCTCTGCCTCGGCGGCATCGTTCTCGTCCTGCAGGGCGGCGAAGGCGGGGAGGGTGTCCACCACCACTAGGGCAACACCCTGCCTGGCCGCCTCCGTCACCGCCCCCAGGGCCGCCTCCCAGGTGGGGAGGTCCTTGCGGAAGGCCAGCAAAAGCCTCTCTGTCGCTAGCCCCAGGGCCTCGATGCGCCGCCGCCAGAGGGAGGGGGCCTCCTCACTCAGCACCAGCGCCCGGGCCTCGGGCGGGAAGGCGACGGGCAGCCCAAGGAAGTCTTCCTCACCCGTCAGAAGGGCCCGCAAGAGGTGGGCGCAGAGGGTGGACTTGCCCAGCTTGGGCCTGGCCGACAGGAGGGTTACCAGGCCCCTACCCAGCAGGCCCTCGGCCAGCCAGGGGGTGGCGCCCTCGGCCCTGCCGTCCTGCAGGAGCTGGACGGCTGTCCGCCACGGCGGTTTCGTTTCCGCCGAGCCCTCAACTATATACGGCGGAAACGAATTTTCCCCCTCGGCCTGGGCGGCCAGCGCCAGGACGGTCTCCTTGACGGCGGCCATCGTCTTGACGGGCTGACGTTTGAAGCTGTCCCTCAAGTCTGACTCGCCCATGCTGGGGGAGATGAGCCCCAGCCCCGGCAGGTCCAGGGCCTGGACCAGCAGCCCTGCCTGGCGGGCCGCCGCTGCCCAGGCCTCGGCCCACTTTTGCCCTGCGGGGTCACAGTCGGGCACCAGCAGCAGGGCCCTTGCCCCCTTGGCCGCCATCTCCCGCAGCAGGGCAGGGTCGGGCCTGGCCGAGGCCCCCTTGGTGGCGGCGTGGGCGGAGGCCACGTTCTGCAGCTGGCAGGCCTCGACGATGTAGCTGGCCACGGTGGCGTCGGACTCGCCTTCGCACAGGACCAGGACCATCGGCGCCCTCTCAGGCAGGGCGGGCCAGAGGGGAGGGCGGGGCCCGTCCTCCGGCTCCCACCACCCCTTGTGCTGTGGGGAGCGCAGCTTCGCCGTCTCCAGCCCTGGCCAGCGGAAGGCGACGGCCCCATCCCGGGCCTCGATGGGCAGCTTCCTCAGCCACTCGACCGGCACGTGGCAGCGCCCGGCCCACCAGGCGAGCGGGTCTCCTATCCGCTCCCGCTGGTGGCCGTCACGATGCCGGCGGCCGTCGGGAAAGAGGTCACGCCAGGCTAAGCCCAGCCTGTCCAGGACAGCCCTGGTCTCACACCCTGCCCGGCAGATGACCAGCAGCCGCCCGTCCTCGGCCTCCTTCACCGATAGGCTGGGGCGATGGTCATCGTGGGCGGGGCAGTGGGCCTGCCAGGAGCCGTTCCTGCCGACGGGGCGGCAGCCCAGCTCCTCCAGGAGGGCCAACACCCTCGAGAGGGGGCGGTCGGCGCTCATGGCCTCACCTCCTCGAGGAGCGGTAGCTGCCGCCCCTCCTCCAGGGCCTCGGCCAGCTCCAGCAGGTCCACCACCTGCTGGGCGAAAGGCCACCACCGCCACGGGGCGGGGTCGGCATCAGCCAGGCGAGCGTAGCGCTCGCCGCCCTTGAGCGGGGCCTGGATGAGCTGGCGCAGGCCCACCAGCCACGCCCGGTGGCGCAGATCATCCCGGACGACCCAGTCCCGGGCTCCCAGGCGCAGGAGCACCCGGATAGCCACGTCCGGCAGGGAGACGGCCTCGGGCAGGACCCGCCACCGGTAAGCGGTCGCCAGCGCCAGGCGGCCGTCCAGCTCCAGCAGCTTCCCCAGCACGATGTCCCGGCCGCCCTTACGCCAGGCGATGGCCAGCGGGAGCTGAGACGTGCTAAGATGAAGCTGAGCGCCCGCCCAGGGCCTCAGCCCGTCGCCCCCGCCGCCTCTCCCAGGCCGGGGGCCTTGTCTTTCACGAAGCATCGCCCGCCACCCCCTCCCGCTCCAGCTCCTCCAGGGCGGCCCGGAGGCGCTCCTCAAGGTCAGGCGGGAGAGGGGGAGGACGCAGGTAGCCCCCCGTCACAGACTTCCACAGCAACTGGTAGGGCAAGCGGTAGCGCCGGGCGATATCAGCAATGGTCTTGCGGCCGGCCACCTTGACCTCCTTCCTGGCCGGCCCTCGGGGCGGGGGGCGGCGCTGGCGCAAGATGTTGCCGCAAGATGTTGCGGCAACGGCAGTAGTAGTTGTAGAATTTTAGCGAACGAGGGTTGTTGTTGATGGCGCCGGCCCTCGTTCGCCTGCCTGGCCGCCCCCCCGCCCGGGGCGGCCTGCTTCTTCAAGGACAATTTTAGTCCCTGTTGTGTGTTTGCGGAACGGACTAAACTCATACACAGGCGGCGGCACGGCGAAGGCGTTGCAGCGGCGATAGCGCCAGGGCCTCAGAACGGGTCTAGGGGCCGTCCTACATTGCCCCGCCGCCTCTGTCTCGAGGGTGTAAGACCCCCATCACCCGCCCAGGGCTCCGTCCACCATCTGGGCCGCCCGCCTGTCCAGCTCGGTGAGGGCGTGGGCGTATACGTCCAGGGTCACCGACGCCTGGGAGTGCCCCAGCCGCCGTTGCAGGGTCTTCACGTCCAGGCCACCGGCGGCAAGGAGGGAGGCATGGGCATGGCGCAGGTAGTGGGCCGGCCTCCGTGGGACGCCTGCCCTCTGGCACAGCTCCGTCATCTCCTCGCTGATGCGCTTGCTGTAGGGCGGCCTCTCCTGCCAGAACAGGTAGACCCCTTCCCTGGGGAGCCTGGACAGTAGGGAGACCGCCAGGGATGGGAGGGCCACCGTCCTTTCCCCCGCCCTGGTCTTGGGCCTGCCGATGTGCCACTCGCTCCCTGCCCAGGTGACGCTGCGCCTCACCGTGAGGGTGCAAGCGGCCAGGTCTATGTCGTCCCACCTGAGGCCCAACGCCTCCCCAGGGCGGAGGCCCGTCATGAGCATGACGGCGAGCATCTGGGCGATGGGCCTAGCGTCCTGCAGGGCAGCCCTGAGGAAGCGCCTCATCTCCTCCAGGCCCCACTCCCTGGCCTCCCGCCTCTCGTGCCTGGGCCTGGGCACCCTCTGGAGGGGGTCCTGGCCGATGAGGCCCCGCCTCTGGGCCTCCCCCAGGCAGGCCTGCAGGGTGACGTAGCAGAGCTCCAGGCTCCGGCTGCCCATCCCCCGCTCCCTGAGCTCCAGCAGGGCGGCCGAGAGATGGAGGGGGTCTAGGCGGCTGAGCCTCACCCTCCCCAGCCGCTCCAGGAGGGGGGCCAGGACCTGGCGGCGTCGCCTCAGGGTGGTGGGGCGCCATCTCCCCTCGCCCTCCCGGAGCCAGAGGGCGGCCCAGTCCTGGAGGGTCAGCCTCGAGGGGGGCGCTAGCTGGCCCTGCCGGTGCCTCTCGAGGAGGGCCTGGAGCTTCTCCCGGCACTCCTGCCTGGTCCTGCCCGACACCCAGTAGCGGTGGCCTGCGATGCGGATGCCGGCCTGCCAGCCCCTCCCCCTGCGCCGGTAGGTCCCCTCGCCGTTGCCCCGTCTGGGCATGGCGCCCACCCCCTTGAGGTGGTCTCTGGGGGAGGCGGTGGGGAAACCGACCGGCGGGTCGGCACCATTTTGGCACCATTTTGGCGCCAGGGCCGGGGTGCCAAGGTCTTGGGGGATGGTCTACACTTTCTCTGGGCGCCCCCGTAGCTCAATGGGAAGAGCGGCGGCCTTCTAAGCCGCGGGTTGCGGGTTCGAGTCCTGCCGGGGGCGCCAGGGCACGCCAAAGGCCCTTTGCAGTCCTGGGGGATGGTCCCGACCTGGGGCAACCGTCGTGGACTTGCTGCTGCGCGATAAGGTGGCCGTCGTTGCCGGGGGTAGCCGTGGCATCGGGCGGGCAGTGGCCCTGGTCCTGGCCGAGGAGGGCTGCCGGCTGGTCCTGGCCGCTCGTGGGGAGGAAGAGCTGCGACGGGCACAGGAGCTGGTGGAGGCCAGGGGTAGCCAGGCCACCGTCTTCGCCGGCGACCTGACCCGCCCCGAGGACTGCCAACGCCTGGTGCAGGCGGCCCTGGATGCCTACGGCCGCCTGGACATCCTCGTCAACAGCCTGCACGCCTCCCTGCCAGGCCAGGACGAGGAGACCTGGCGGCGGGGGCTGGAGACGCTGCTCCTGACGCCGGCGCGGCTGACCTCCCTCGTGGCGCCCATCATGCGTCGACAGGGAGGAGGGGTCATCGTGCACCTGGCCTCCATCTGGGGTCGAGAGGCGGGCGGGACGCCGGCCTACAACGCTGCCAAGGCCGCCCTCATCTCCCATGCCAAGGCCATGGCCAACGCCCTGGCCGCCGACGGTATAAGGGTCTTGGCAGTAGCACCGGGCTCTGTCGCCCACCCGGGCGGGACCTGGCGGAGGCGTCAGCTGGAGGACCCGGAGGGGATGGCCCGCTTCACCCGCGAGAACGTCCCCTGGCTGCGCTTCGGCACAGCCGAGGAGGTGGCCAATGTGGTGGCCTTCCTCTGCTCGCCGAGGGCTGGCTGGGTCACGGGCGCGTGCGTGGTGGTGGACGGCGGGCAGGGCCGCAGCAACATCTAGACGGCCCCGCGCGCTGCCGTAGAGGGGCCACCACCTAGACGTGGCTGAGGGCGCCGCCCTCCACCCAGATGACCTGGCCCGTGACGAAGTCAGCGGCGTCGGAGGCCAGGTAGAGGGCCGCCCCCGCCAGCTCCTCCGGCCTGGCCAGGCGGCGGTAGGGCAGGTAGCGCTCCAGTTGGGCCTTGGTCTCCTGGTCCTGGACCAGTCCCTCCCCCTCCACCCAACCACAGCCCAGGGCGTTGACGGCCACCCCCCGCCTGGCCCACTCCAGGGCCAGGGCGCGGGTCAGGTTGAGGACCCCTCCTTTGGCGGCGCAGTAGGCAGCGGCGTTGGCCAGCCCGCGCTCCGCCAGCAGGGGCAACACGTTGACGATGCGCCCCTTCCCCTGGGCCAGCATCACGCGGCCAGCGGCCCGGATGGCCAGATAAACGGCCGTCAGGTTGCCCTCCAGGACGCGGCGGAAGCGGTCGGACGTGGTCTCCTCGACAGGGGCGGCGTAGGGGAGGTCGTGGGCGTTGACCAGGATGTCGAGCCTCCCCAGGTCCCGCACCGTCCTGTCCACCGCGCCCTCCACCTGGGCCTCGTCCAGGGGGTCGATGGCCAGGGCCAGGGCGCGGCGGCCCATGGCCCAGGCCTCGTTGGCGCAGGAGTTGGCCGCCACCTCCGCCTCTCGACGGGGGGAGGTGGCGACGCAGGCCACATCGGCGCCGGCCTCAGCCAGGGCCACGGCGATGGCCCGGCCGGTGGGGTGCTCTACGCCCATGACCAGGGCGACCTTGTCCGAGAGGGACATCTCTTTCATGGCTGCACCTTCCTCAGGGTGATCCGGCTGGCCTCCAGGGCGGCGGGGAGGGGGGCCTGCCCGCCGCGGTAGGAGCCCGGCTCCCGCATCACGTATTCCTCGATCCAGAGGTCAAAGGGGCGCTGGCCACCGTCGGCCCAACGCACCATCTCCTGGTGCAAGGGATGGTTGTAGAAGGCGCGCAGCGACTCCCGGTCACGCCACCAGGAGAGGGCCAGGAAGGTGCGGGGCAGGAGGCCGCGAGGGCGCTCCGCCACCTCCTGGTACAGCAGCAGGCCCTCGGCCGAGAGCACCGCCTGGCGGAAGCGCCGCCAGCGCCGCCCCAAGTAAAAGAGGAGTCCGAAGGGGTGGCGCCAGCGCATCCCTGCCACCACCAGGATGGGCGGGTTCTCCAGCTTTAGCATCCTCACACCTCCGCCAGGGGCACCACCGGCGCCAGGCCGGTGGGGGCCTGGCCGCCCGCCAGCCCGCCACCCTCCAGGGCGATGACCTGTCCGTTCATGTAGTCGGAGAGGGGCGAGGCCAGAAAGACGCAGACGGGGCCCAGCTCCTCGTCCCGGCCCACGCGGCCCATGGGGATGAACTGACCGCCCCGAAGGTACTGGATCACCATCTGGTTCTCGTGGGGAAAGAAGCCCGGGACGATGCAGTTGGCCTGGATATTGAAGCGGGCATAGGTCAGGGCCAGGGAGCGGGTGAAGTTGATGATCGCCGCCTTGGCCGAGGCGTAGATGAAGTTGTTACGTCCTCCCCGCAGGCCGTAGCCGGAGGAGACGTTGATGATCTTGCCGCCGCCTTGCCGTATCAGGTGGGGTATGGCGGCGCGGCAGCAGTAGAAGACGCTGGAAAGGTTGGTGTCGATGCCCAGGCGCCACTCCTCGTCGCTGATCTCCTCCACCGGCTTGTTGGAGCCGGGGGTGGCCCCGCCGGCGTTGTTGACCAGGATGTCCAGCCTCCCCATCTCCGCCAGCGTGGCCTCGATGAGGGCGGTGCACTGGTCAGAACGGCTGACGTCGGTGGGGACGGCCAGCGAGCGGCGCCCCCTCTCGCGGACGAGGCTGGCCGTCTCCTCGATCTGGTCGCGGGAGCGGGCGGCGCAGACCACGTCGGCGCCGGCCTCGGCCAGGGCCAGGGCCATGGCCCGGCCCAGGCCGCGGCCGGCTCCCGTGACCACGGCCACCTTGCCGTCGAGCCTCAGCTTGTCCAGGATGCCCACTGGGACCTCCTCAGTAGGTATGGGTTCTGCCTAACGTGTCGGCGGCTGCACCGTGCTGGGCCCATGGCTGCAGGCGAGGGCATGGCCTAACCCTCCGTCCGTCGGGGGCGGTCGCCGAACCTGGAGTCGCGCCACTCCAGGGCCGCCCGCAGCCCCTGCTCCTTGGCGATCCGGTAGAACTCGCGCACCACCGGCGCCTGGCGGGCGATGGCGTCCCGCTCCGCCGCCAGCCGCTGCATGGTGCGGGCCCCCATCAGCTCCAGCGCCAGGTTGACGATGCGCTTGTTGGCTGCCAGCAGGTCCACATCTATCTGGGCCATGCGGTCGGCCAGGGCCTCCACCTCCGCCTCCAGTCGCTCGGCGGGGACCGCCTTCAGCACCAGGCCGATGCGCTCCGCCTCGCGCCCGTCGATGGTGTCGCCCGTCAGCAGCAGCCGTTTGGCCCACTGGGGCCCCACCAGGTAGGTCCACATGTGGTTCACGGGAGACCCCATGGCCCGCACCGGCGGGAAGCCGAAGAGGGCGTCCTCGGCACAGATGACGATGTCGCACAGCAGGACCAGGTCGGTGGCCCCGGCCAGGCAGTAGCCGTGGACCTGGGCGATGACGGGCTTGTGCATGTCCCAGATGGCCATGCGCAGCTCCAGTCCCCGCTCCAGCATCCACATGTCCCGCTCCAGGGTTATGTTGGTGGGCGCGTGGGTGCGGTCGCCGGGCGGTGGCGTGATGTCGTAGCCCGAGGAGAAGGCACGGCCGGCCCCCTTCAGGATGACCACGTGGACCTGGGGGTCGCGGTCCGCCTCCCAGAAGGCGCTGGCCATCTCCTGGTGCATCTGCCAGGAGATGGCGTTGAGCTTCTCGGGGCGGTTGAGGACGATGCGGGCCTTGGCCCCCTCCCGCTCGTAGAGTATGGTCTCGTAGGCCATGCTCCCCTCCTTACGACGCCAGCTTAACGCGGGCGTAAGGGATCTTCAATGGTCTGCGGGGCAGGCCGCCCGCGTCCCCTATCGCTCTAGGGCCTCGCGGAGCGCCTCCCTTGCCAGCCCCTGGACGTCCGCCTCGCCAGTCACCCTCGCTAGACGGACGCCGCTGGCCCGGCAAGACTCGGCCAAAGGCCCCAGCTCCAGGTCGAGGCCCACGCAGGCGATGACCCCGCCGCCGGTGCGGCCCATCTCACGGCTGAAGTAGCGGCAGGCGAGCTCGAGGGCGACGGGGGTGGTCGGTCCCAGGTCGGCGCAGAAGAAGAGGGCGTCCACGCCGCCCAGGGCCTTGGCCATCTGGCGGGCCATGACCCGCACGGCCATCTCGTTGCCGGCATCGATGGCCTGGGGCAGGACGGGGTCGTGGCCCGGACGGCTGAGGCGGCGGGCCAGGCGTTGGACGGCGAAGGCGGCCTCGGACTCGGGGCTGGCGGCCACCAGGGCCAGACGGGCACCGGCCTCGGCGAGGGCCTGGGCCAGGGCGCGGCCTACCGCCGTCTCGGCACCTAGGACGACGACCCGCTTGCCTTCCCAGCCCACGGGCCGTCACCGTCCCCCTAGGGCGTGTCGCCGGACAGGACGCGGGCAGCCGCCTCCACCCCGGCCCCCCGTGGCACCTCGCAGCCCTGCCGTCGCAGCTCCACCTCGAGGGCCTGGAGAAGGGCCAGCACGTTCTGGGGCTGGGAGGAGTAGCCCATGAGGCCGATGCGCCATACCTTGCCGGCCAAGGGGCCGAAGCCGGCGCCTATCTCGATGTTGTGCCGCTCCAACAGCCCCTGGCGGAGGGCGGCCTCGTCCACCCCCTCGGGGACGCGGACGGTGGTGAGGGGAGGTGCCCGCAGGGACTCCTCCGACACGTGCAGTTGCAGGCCCATGGCCTCCAGGCCTGCCCACAGGGCGCGGGCATGGCGACGGTGACGGGCGATGCGCTCCTCAAGCCCCTCCTCCAGCACCAGGCGCAGGGCCTCCCGCAGGGCGTAGAGCATGCTCATGGGTGGCGTGTGGTGGTAGCGGCGGGGCCCG
>DATLZD010000025.1:0-2408 GCA_035574155.1 Dehalococcoidia bacterium
CCCGCCGGCGGGTCCCGTGGGGGTGGATGGCCCTGGGCGCCCTCCTGGCCGTGGGCGCCTTGGTGGCGGTGGCGGCCCTCGTGACCGGCGGCGGCAGCGGCCCCGCTGCCGCGGCCCGGGTGGGGCCAGGGACGACCCCCGGCGGCACCCCTGACTTCGCCATCCGCACCGTCTCCTGGTCGGGCGGCGGCGAGTTCGTCCTATCCCAGAACCTGGGCCGCCCCACCGTCCTCTACTTCATGGCCGGCTGGTGTGCCTCCTGCATCCCCGAGACCCAGGCCTGGGGCCGCATCAAGCAGGAGGTGGGGGAGCGGGTCAACGTGCTGGTCATCAGCCCCGACCCCAACGAGACCGAGGGGCGGATGCTGAGGTTCAAGCGGCTGGCGGGAGTCGACGACGGGCTCCTGTGGGCCATGGACAAGGGGGGACGCCTGACCCAGGCCCTGGGGGTGGTGAGCCTGGACACCACCATCGTGCTGGACGGGGAGGGGAGGGAGGTCTACCGCGACGGCGTCCCCACCCCCTACAGCCGCCTGCGGCAGGTGCTGGAGCCGCTCCTGGGAGGGTGGCCGTGAACCCCTTGGACCCTCAGTCCTACCTGGACCCGTTGCAGCGGCTGGTGGCGGGGCTACCCCTGGCCTACTCCTTCGCTGCCGGGCTGGTGGCCGCCCTCAACCCCTGCGGCTTCATCATGCTCCCCTCCTTCGCTGCCCTGCAGCTCGGCTTCGGGGGGCGGGGCGTGGGGGCGCTGCCCCTCCCGGGGCGGCTGCTGCGGGCCCTGGTGATGGGGGCGCTGGTGACCCTGGGCTTCGTGGCCGTCTTCGGGCTGGTGGGCCTGCCCATCTCCCTGGGCGCCCAAGGGCTCCTCTCCGTCTTCCCCTGGACGTCGCTGGTGGTGGGCTCCCTGCTGGTGGCCCTGGGGCTCTGGCTCCTGTGGCCGGGGCACTACCTGGTCCTGCCCGCCGCCGCCCGGGTGGTGGCCCCTGAGGGGCAGGGGCCCCTCTTCGCCCTGGCCTTCGGGGTGGCCTATGCGGTGGCCTCCCTGGGCTGCACCCTGCCCATCTTCCTGGTGGTGGCCGGCAGCTCCCTGGCCAGCGGCCTCCTGGGGGGTCTGCTGCAGTTCCTCAACTACGCCCTGGGGATGGGCGTGATGGTGTCGCTGGTGGCGGTGGCCATGGCCCTGCTGCGGGAGGCGGCCCTACGGCCCCTGCGCCGCCTGTTGCCCCACGTGGAGCGGCTGGCCGCCCTCTTCCTAATAGCCGCTGGCGTCTACCTCATTGCCTACTGGCTGCGCTACGGCAGCGCCTTCGTCTGAGGAAGTGGTGGGACATGGAGGCCCTGTGGGGAGCCGTTGGGGCGGCCGCCGCCGTCCTCGCCTGCTGCGGCCTGCCCCTGCTGGCGGCGCTGGCCCTGGCCATGCTTGGGCGTCGGCGCCAGGATGAGGGCCCCCAGGAGGGGGATGTGGCGCATGGCTGCTGCCCACCCCCGCTCGGGGCCCTGGCCAAGGGACGGAAGGGGGGTGCTAGGGGCCGTGCCCGTTAGGTGGGCGGCCGCCATCGCCCTGGCGCTGGCCGCCTCCCTCCTGCTGGCTGCCTGCGGCGGCGGAGGCGCTGGCGCGCCCGCCAGCCCCGTGACGACGGCCACCGTCCGGGCCGTCAGGACCATCCGCTTCGACCGCTCAGCGCTGACGGTGGCCGCCGACCGGGACGTGGAGATAACGTTCGTCAACGAGGACACGGGCATCGCCCACAACTTGGCCATCTACCGCGACAGCGCCTTCCGGGAGAAGCTCTACGGGACGGAGATCAGGGAGGCGCCCCACCAGGCCACCCTGACGGTGCGCCTGGCACCTGGGCGCTACTACTTCCGCTGCGACGTCCATCCCGCCCAGATGAGGGGGACGCTGGTGGCCCGCTGACGGGGGAAGGGGTGTGGAGCGGGTGGCCCGGCGAGGGCTGCTGTTGGGGCTGCTGGCGGGGCTGGCGCTGCTGGCGGCCTGCGGGCCGCAGGGGTCGGGGGGGCCCCTGCCGCCCCTGCCCTACCAGCCCGGGGCCCCTGGCGCCCGGGCCTACCTGCTGGTAAGCCAGGTGGACGAGGGGACCCTCTCCTTCCTCTCCCCCACCTTCCGCTGCGCCCCCGACTACTGTGCCGGTTACGTCATCATGGCCGTGCAGGAGCTGGCCGAGGCCCTAGGGCCGGGGGCCCTGCGCTGGCGCACCGAGGCGGTGCCCGACCAGGACTTCATCGAGCTGCAGGTCACCTACGACCCGGCCCGCATCGGCGCCCGGCAGATCGTAGAGGCGGTGCGGGAGGCCATGGACCGCCGCCGCGACCCCCGCTTCCCGGCCGGGGTGGAGGTGGCCTACGTCCCCCAGCGGCCCGAGGCCCTGCCGGTGCTGGTCTCCAGC
>DATLZD010000026.1:0-22708 GCA_035574155.1 Dehalococcoidia bacterium
CAGCATGAGGGCGATGGCCTCCGGGCAGACGGGCATGTATATGGTCAGGCGGTCGCCCTTGCCCACGCCCAGGCCGCGCAGGGCAGCGGCGAGGCGCTCCACCTCTCTCCGCAACTGGGCGTAGGTGAACACCTGCCGCTCCCCCCGCTCGTTGAGGTAGACCAGGGCCGCGTGGCCGCCGCGGCCCCGCTGGACGTGGTAGTCCAGGCAGTTATAGGCCAGGTTGGTCTGGCCGCCCACGAACCAGCGGAAGGTGGGGGGCTGCCAGAGGAAAGGCTCCTCCCACTTGCGGAACCAGTGCAGCTCCTCGGCGGCGCGGGCCCAGAAGGCGCCCGGGTCGCGTCTCGCCTCTTCCTGCATACGGCGCACGATGGGACTCACCAGCTCGGCCACGGCTCCCCTCCTGCCAGCGGTGCGACGGCGGGCGGAAGGCCCCCCTGCCCGCCCTAGCCCTCCATGTGCTCGTATTGCTCTCTCAGGGCCTGGACCACGGCCGGGTCCTGCAGGGTAGTGGTGTCGCCCAGGGCACGGCCCTCGGCGATGTCCCTGAGCAGGCGTCGCATGATCTTGCCCGAGCGGGTCTTGGGCAGCTCGGCAGCGAAGACGATGCGGTCGGGCCGGGCGATGGCGCCGATCTTCCTGGCCACGTGCTCCCGCAGCTCCTGTTCCAGGGCCCGGTCGCGGTCGGTGCCCTCCTTGACGGTGACGAAGGCCCAGAGGGCCTGGCCCTTCACCTCGTCGGAGCGGCCGATGACGGCGGCCTCGGCTACGGCCGGGTGGTCCACCAGGGCGCTTTCCACCTCCATGGTGCCGATGCGGTGGCCGGCCACGTTCACCACGTCGTCGATGCGGCCCACCACCCAGAAGTAGCCGTCCTCGTCGCGCTTGGCCCCATCGCCGGTGAAGTAGATGCCCGGGTAGCGGCTCCAGTACTGCTGGACGTAGCGGTCGGGGTCACCGTAGATGGTGCGCATCATGGCCGGCCAGGGACGGGTCAGCACCAGGTAGCCGCCAGCGCCGGCCGGCACCGGGTTGCCCTGGTCGTCCACCACCTCGGCAGCCACTCCGGGGAAGGGGCGAGTGGCCGAGCCAGGCTTGCAGACCGTGATGCCCGGCAGGGGCGTGATCATGATCATGCCCGTCTCCGTCTGCCACCAGGTGTCCACCACCGGGCAGCGGCCGCCGCCGATGTTGCGCCAGTACCAGACCCACGCCTCTGGGTTGATGGGTTCACCCACGCTGCCCAGCAGCCTCAGGGACGACAGGTCGTGACGGGCGGGCCACTCCTCCCCCCAACGCATGAAGGTGCGGATGGCGGTGGGGGCGGTGTAGAGGATGTTCACCCCGTGGCGCTCCACGATGGCCCACCAGCGGTCCCGCTCCGGCCAGTCGGGGGAACCCTCATACATGAGGGTGGTGGCGCCGCAGAGGAGGGGGCCGTAGACCACGTAGCTGTGGCCCGTCACCCAGCCGATGTCGGCGGTGCACCAGTAGGTGTCCTCCTCCTTCAGGTCGAACACCCACTTGGTGGTGGCGTAGATTCCCACCATGTAGCCGCCGGTGGTGTGCACCACCCCCTTGGGCTTGCCGGTGGTGCCGGAGGTGTAGAGGATATAGAGCATGTCCTCGGCGTCCACCTCCTCGGCCGGGCAGTCCAGGGGGGCCTGGGCCATCAGCTCGTGCCACCAGAGGTCGCGGCCGGGCGTCATGGGGACCTGGGCCTGCTCGTAGCAGCCCCGGTGGTAGACGACCACGTGTTCAATAGTCGGACAGTCCCGCAGCGCCTCGTCGGCGTTGCGCTTCAGGGGGACGATGTTGCCCCTCCTCCAGCCGCCGTCGGCCGTCACCAGGACCTTGGCCTGGGCGTCCTGGATGCGGTCGCGCAGGGCCTCGGAGGAGAAACCACCGAAGACTACGCTGTGCACGGCGCCGATGCGGGCGCAGGCGAGCATGGCCACCGCCGCCTCGGGCACTAGGGGCATGTAGATGGTGACCCGGTCGCCCTTTCTCACCCCCAGGGTCTTGAGGACGTTGGCGAACTTGCAGACCTGTCGGTAGAGCTCCCAGTAGGTGAGGATGCGCACGTCGCCTGGCTCTCCCTCCCAGACGATGGCCGCCTTGTTCCTGCGGGCGCCCGTCAGATGGCGGTCCAGGCAGTTGTAGGCCAGGTTGGTCTTGCCGCCCACGAACCATTTGGCCCAGGGGGGGTCCCACTCCAGCACCTGTTGCCACCTCTGGAACCAGTGGAGCTCCTCGGCCCAGCGGGACCAGAAGGCGAGGGGGTCCCGCTCTGCCTCCTCGTAAACGCCCGGGTCCTGGACGTTGGCCCGCCTGCGGAACTCCTCCGGCGGCGGGAAGGTCCTGCCTTCCTTGAGGAGGGCCTCGATGGGCGCCTGCACCTTCTCGACCATGCTCTACCCCTTCCTTACAAGGCGTTTTTGGTTATGAGCACCATAAGGATATTGAGGGGCCAGGAGGGGAGTCAACCGCAGGCTTGGGCGCGCGGAGGCGGAGTGTAGGTTGGGCACATCGGGGGGCTGGTCGGGGCGGCCGGATTTGAACCGGCGACCTCCACAACCCCATTGTGGTGCGCTACCAGGCTGCGCTACGCCCCGACCCAGTCCCATGCTAGCACAGGGCCCTCTGCCCAGCAATGGTCGGCACCACTATGACCCCCTCGTCGGGATCTCCCAGGGCCTCGGCCTGGCCGCGCCACCACAAGAAGGCCGTGTAGGCGGCCAGCAGGGCATCCAGGGCGTCGTGGCCCAGCAACGCCTCCTCGGGGTCGGGCAGGCCGGCCACCAGCCGCGCTAGGCCCGCCTGGGTCCAGGCCCGCCCCAGGCGCGTGCCCTTGGCGGCCGGCGGCCTGCCCAGGAGCCGCACCCTGGTCGCGTGGGGATAGACCTCCACGACCGTCCACCCTCGGGACTCCAGCTCCTGCCTCAGGGCCAAGGCCCACTCCACCAGGGGCCGCAGGATGCTCCGCTTGGTGGTCCAGAACAGGCCCAGGGGGGCTAGGGCCAGCTCCGCCCGACGGCGGGCGGTGGGTGGGGCCGTGCAACGACCACAGGTGCAGGGCCAGTCCAGGCAGCCCCACCCCTGCGGCAGGGAGAGGGGGGCGTCCACCGCCACCACCAGGGGGCGGACGCGCTCCACCAGCGCCGGCACGTCGGCCGTTGGCCCCAGTTCTAGCAGCCGGGGCTGCCGGTCCAAAAGGGCATAGGTGGAAGGGCGGCCGGGAAAGGAAGGGTCCAGTCCCAGGAACATGGCTAAGGCGTGGCGAACGCTTGGTAGGCTAGCAACGATAGCTCCGCCCCCAAATCGTATGCCGCTCCGTGGTCAGCGCTCCCCTGCGACAGGAAAACCACCACGTAAGGGTCCCCCTGGGGCGGGAAGACGATGCCCACGTCGTGGAGCACGCTGGGGTAGCGGTCGTCGGGGGGAATCACGCCCGTCTTGTGGGCCACGCGCACTCCCTCCGGGAGGTAGCGCACCAGGATGAGTTGGTCGGCCTCCAGGAGAGGGGTCATGAGGGACAGGGCCACGTCCCGCATCCGCTGTTCGCGGAACACGTCGCCCCGGTAGAGGGCCAGCAGGGCCCGGGCCAGGTCGTGGGCGGTAACGTAGTTCTCGGTGGCGTCGCCGTAGGTCTCGGCCACGCCCGGCCAAAGGTTGTAGGAGCTGTCGGTGAGGCCCAGGGAGTGCATCAGCTCGTTGATGCGGGACAGCCCCACCAGGTTGGTGAGGCGGGCGTTGGCGTCGTTGTCGCTGTAGGACATGAGCAGCTCCAGGTCCTGCCAGACGTCGTCCAACGCATAGAGGCCGTCCTCCACGTCCCGCAGGACCGCCATCATGGTGAAGAGCTTGATGACGCTGGCGGCGATGAAGGGCTCGTCCCAGTTGATGGCCACCCCCTGGCCGCTGGCGGCGTCGAGGGCCACAAAGGCCACCTGGCCGGGGTAGTCGGCCAGCAGCCCTTGGGCCTGCTGGGACAGCTCCTGCAGGCGCTCGGCGGGGACGGGGGCCTCCTCGCCGCCCGGCGTGGGGCTGGCCTCCTGTGGCCCCTCCTGCAGGGGAGCGAACAGGAGGTCGGCGCCGCCGGCGCAGGCCGTGGCCCCGAGGGCCACCAGCGCCAGCAACCACCAGTGGACGCGCAAGGCACCCTCTCCCAACGGTGCTCGGGAGGCCATTGTATTCTACAGGGCGGGGGATTAAGGGACGATTGGAGCAGTCACACCAGGCGGTGGGCCACCACTACCGCCGCCATCCCCAGGGAGGCGATGCCGCCGAACTCGGTGGCGGTGCGCAGGTTCAACCGTTCCCCGAGGTACTGGTGCAGCAGTCCCGTCACCAAGTAGAAGGCCAGCAGCAGGAAAACGGCGGCGGCGTTGTTCTCCAGGGGCAGGAAGTGGGTGCCCCAGGCCGCCTGGGCCACCAGCGCTCCCACCACCAGGGCATAGAGCAGGGTGCGGGGTGCCTCTAGGGCCTCTTCTCGCAGCACGTCCACCGCCAGCAGCAGGGACACCACCCCCACCGCTGCTGTCCGCACCAGCAGGTGCAGGTCCAGGTCCTGACGGTAGAGGGTGGCAAAGAACAGGAAGGCCGTTAGGTAAGTGGCCATGTTGAGGAGGACGCGGGCGGTGTGGTAGCCCTCGTCCGACTGGTCGGCGCTAACGTATTCGGCGTGCACCAGCAGGGCGAAGGGCAGAGACATGGCCAGGGCCGCCGGCACGGACCAGTACCCAGCCACGACGCTCTCCAAAAAGATGGCGGAGGCGACAGCGTAGGTCACCGGCAGGAAGAGGTGCAGGGCGGTATCGTCCAGGCGGCGGAAAGAAGCGTGGGGATGGGCGCGGACTATGCCGTCCGTTCCCAGCGCGGCTACCAGGGCGAGCAGGAGAAGGAGCCAGACCTGGGTGGGCTCTATGGTCAGGTAGGCCAGTAGCCCCAGGCCGTAGGCGCCGGCCAGGAGGAAGACCCGCGCCCGATGCTCGCTGTGCCCCTCCTTACTACCGCCACCGCCCCTCCCTCCCCGATAGGGGGCCTCCGTGACGGCCTTCACGACGGCCCATGTTAGGGGACATGCTCGAACGTGTCAACCCAGAAAGTTGAAGCTCCAACGGAGCGCAATCAGGGGAAGGTTAGACTATTTCCCCATTTTTTCCCCACATGCCTCGTCAGCGCTGATAATCCCCTCCAGGACCTCCCGCAGCAGCTTGCGCCAGCCGTCCCCTAGTGCCACGGGGTCCAGGCGCAGGGAGGTGGGGCCGGCCTCTGCGCCCCGTGGCAAGGGACGCGGCAGGGCCGCTGCCGGCAGCCGCCGTCCCTCGGCCATGCGCACCACCAGCGCCCCACCCTCCACCGCCAGGGAGCGGACGCCGGCCCGCCGTGCCAGGGACCGCAGGCGGGCCACCTCCAGCAGTCCCTCGGCTGGTGGCGGCAGGGGGCCGAAGCGGTCTCGCAACTCTCCGGCCACCTCGTCGACGGCCTCCGGGGAAGGGGCCTCGGCCAGCCGCTGGTAGAGGGCCAGGCGTTGGTTCAGGTCGGGCACGTAGCTCTCGGGCAGGTAGCCGCTGATGGGCAGGTCGACAATGATCTCGGGCCCCTCCCGGGGTGGTGGTGGCACCTCCCCGCGCATGGCGGCCCGCAGGCGGCGGGCCGCTTCGGCCAGCAGGCGCGAGTAGAGATCCAGCCCTACCGCTGCCATGTGGCCGCTCTGCTCTGGCCCCAGCAAATTGCCGGCCCCGCGTATCTCCAGGTCGCGCAGGGCGATCTGGAAGCCGGCCCCCAGCTCGGTGGCCTCGAAGATGGCCTGCAGCCGCCGCTTGGCCGCCTCCGATAGCTGGCTCCGGGGGTCGTAGAGCAGGTAGGCGTAGGCGCGGTGGGCGCCTCGGCCTACCCGCCCCCGCAGCTGATAGAGCTGGGCCAGACCCAGCCGGTCGGCATCCTCGATGACGATGGTATTGACGTTGGGGATGTCCAGACCCGACTCGATGATGGTGGTGCAGACCAGCACGTCGATGCGCCCGGCCACGAACTCCTCCATCACCAGGGCCAGCTCCTCCTCGTCCATCTGGCCGTGGGCGATGGCGATACGGGCCTCGGGCACCAGCTCCTGGACCCGTCGCGCCGCCTCCCCGATGCTCTGGACCCGGTTGTGGACATAGAAGACCTGCCCACCCCGCGCCAGCTCGCGGCGTATGGCCTCCCGCACCAGCCGTCCATCGTATTCGGCCACGTAGGTCTTGATGGGCAGACGGGACTCGGGTGGGGTCTCCAGCAGGGACATGTCCCGCACGCCCCCTAGGGCCATGTAGAGGGTGCGGGGGATGGGCGTGGCCGACAGGGTGAGGACGTCCACCTCCCGCCGGAGCCGCTTCAGGTGCTCCTTATGGGCCACGCCGAAGCGCTGCTCCTCGTCGATGATCACCAGCCCCAGGTCCTTGAAGCGCACATCGCGCTGCAGCAGGCGGTGGGTCCCGATGACGATGTCCAGGCTGCCGTTCGCCAGGGCCTTCACCACCTCCCGCTGCTCCCTCTCCGACAGGAAACGGGAGAGGAGGCCTACCCGTACCGGGAAGGGGGCCAGACGGCGGCGGAAGGTCTCGTAGTGCTGCTGGGCCAGGACGGTGGTGGGCACCAGGACCGCCACCTGTTTGCCGTCCATGGCCGCCTTGAAGGCCGCCCGCAGGGCGATCTCCGTCTTGCCATAGCCCACGTCGCCGCAGATGAGGCGGTCCATGGGCCGCGGCGATTCCATGTCCCGCTTGACCTCGGCGATGGCGGCCAGCTGGTCAGGCGTCTCCAGATAGGGAAAGGAGGCCTCCAGCTCCAGCTGCCAAGGGGTGTCGGGTGGGAAGGGGTGGCCTGGGAACACCTCCCGGGCGGCGTAGATGGTCACCAGCTCACGGGCCAGGTCGGCCACGGCCTGCCGGACCCGCTGTTTCGTCCTCTGCCATTCGCCGGAGCCGAGGCGGGTCAGACGTGGCTCGTGGTCGCTGGGGCCCAGGTAGCGGGCCACCCGGTCCATCTGGTCCACCGGCACCAACAGGCGGTCACCCTCGGCATACTCCAGCTCCAGGTATTCCCGCTCGACGCCGTCCAGACTGGAGCGCACCAGGCCGCGGAAGCGTCCGATGCCGTGGTCGGCATGGACCACGTAGTCCCCGGGCGACAGCTCCGACAGGAAGACCTGGGCCGTCAGGTAGCGGCGGGGCTGCGGTCTGCGCTCCTTGCTGGTGCCGAAGACCTCCCGGTCGCTCAGGAGCAAGAGGCGGGCATCCCCCTCTTCCAGGCGCCAGCCGCCTGCCAGGGAGCCGTGGACTATCTTTACCCCCTCCGTGGGGCCCTGTTCCGCCAGCATCTCCGATAGCCTCGGGGCCTGGTGGGAGACGATCACCACCCGGGTGCCCCTTTGCGACTCCCTGGTGGCCTCCACCAGCAGCCGTCGCAGCTGTCCGCCGAAGCCCTGGGCTGGGGCGAAGGGCAGGCGCAGGGTGTCCTCTCCCTCCTCCCCGCTGGCCCAGCGCGACAGCCACAGGAGCTTAGGCACCGCCTCCAGGGCCGTCAGCATCTCGGAGGAGGGCAGATGGGGCAGGGGCAGGCCCCTGGGCAGCTCCCCCCGCTGCTCCATCTCTGAGCGGGCGGCCAAGGACTGCGCCTCCAGCTCCCGCAGGGAGGCCTGCAGCTCCGACCGCTCGTCGACCACCACCAGGCTATCGCCCGGCAGGTGCTGCAGCAGGGTGCCACAGGCGAAGAAGGGGACCCAGAAGTGGTCGGCATGGCCAGAGCCGGACTGGGCCAGTTCCTCCAGCTCGCGGCCGAGACGGACCTGGGCCTCCGCAGGGAGGGAGGAGAGGTCCAGGGCCTCGGTCCAGGGGGGCCACGGACGGCGGAAGCTGGCCTCTCGGGCCGGCCCCAGCTCCGCCTCGGCTACGGGCCCCAGAGAGCGCTGCGTCTCGGGGTCGAAGCGGCGCAGGCTCTCGATGCGGTTGCCCCACAGCTCGATGCGGAGGGGTAGGTCCTGGCCGGGGGGGAAGACGTCGATGATGCCGCCGCGGCGGGCCACGTGCCCAGGCCTCTCGGCCGCTGGCTCCAGGGTGTAGCCCCAGTCCAGAAGGGAGCGCAGGAATCGTTCCGGCTCCAGGCGGTCGCCCTGACGTAGGACGGGGGACGCCTCGGCCAGCTCCGAGGGCGTGAGGGTCCGTTGGGCCAGCGCCCGGGCGGAGGCTACCACCAGGACAGGGCGCCCCTGGCGCAGCCGCGCCAGGACCCGCAGCCGCCCCGCCACAGCCTCGAGGTCAGGCCCCAGACGCTCGTAGGGGAGGGCCTCTCGGTCGGGGAAGAGGAGCACCGACTCCCCATCGCCCAGCCAGGCGGCCACCTCCTCGGCCAGCGCCTCCGCCCGTTCGGGCCGTGGCACCACCAGCAGGAGGCTGCGGCCGCTGGCCCGGAAGAGGGCGGCCACCGTGGGCGCCTTGGCGGCGTCGGGGACGCCCAGCGTCAGTCGGAGGCTACGGGAGGTGGTCATGGCCACCACCCTTTGCAGGGTGGGGGCCGAGGCCACTACTTCCAGAAGCGTGCCCAGTTCCATGCCAACGCCACAAGGGGCCCCGCGCCTCACGGGGCCCCTCCGCCTAAGATTCTACCAGGGGGCGCGTTAGGGGTTGTAGCGGTTCATGGCCGCATCCAGGCCTTCGGCCAGGACGACCTCTATGGCGTCGCAGGCTGCCTCCAGGGCCTCCTCCAGTAGGGGGCGTTCCTCGGCGGTGGGGACCGACAGGACATACTGGGCTACCAGGTCGGGGTCGGTGACGGGACGCCCGTCCCTCACCGGCCGGCCGATGCCTATGCGCAGCCGGGGGAAGTCGTCGGTGCCCAGGTGCTCTATGACCGAGCGCAGGCCGTTATGGCCGCCGTGCCCTCCCCGAGGGCGTAGGCGCAGCCTGCCCAGGGGCAGGTCCAGGTCATCGCACACCACCAGCAGCCGCGCCGTGGGCACCCGTTCCTGCCGCAGCAGGGCGGCCACCGCCTTGCCGCTCTCGTTCATGAAGACGCGGCTGCGGGCCAGGACCACCTCGGTCCCGCCTATGCTGCCCCGCCCCAGGGAGTAAAGGCGGTGAGGCCGCAGCTCGATGCCGTGGCGGCGGGCCAGGCGGGCGAGGCAACGGGAGCCGGCGTTGTGCCTGGTCTCGGCATACTCAGGGCCTGGATTGCCCAGGCCCACCACCACCCACTTGTCGGCCGCCATCGCTCAGAGGGCCCCGCCCCGCAGGGCGCGCGCGGAACGCTCCAGGACCCTGCGGACCTCGCCCAACGCCCGGGCCAGCTCCCGTTGGTCGGGCGCCCGGCCCTCCTGCAGGGCCACCAGTATGGGGGCCAGGGCACGGTGCACTCCGGCCTCGGCCAGGGCGCGCCTGACCTGTCCCACCACCTTCTCGTCCAGCACCTCGACCAGAGGGGCCACCTGGCTGGCCTGGAGCGCCCGCAGGAGCCCCTGCAGGGCGGGCGCAGGCTGGGCCGACAGCGCATCCGAGACCAGGGCTCGGGCCAGTCGGGCCATCTGCCTGCCCAGCGCCCCCTCCAACCGGCGAATACACTCGTCCACCGGCAGGGAAGGCGACGTGGCGTCCATGGCCAGCCCACAGCGGCGGCAGCGTGCCTCCCCCTCCTGCATGGCCGGGGCCTCGGCGCTGCAAGGCGTAAGCTCCCTCACCAGCGTCTCCCAGCGGGCTGCGGCCCTCTGGCCCACGGGCGGCCCCAGCTCCGTCAGGGTGCCCAGCAGGCGCAGGGAGCGGACGCTGGTGGCCGCCGCCAGCAGCCTCTCCCGCGCCCTCATCACCTCCTGCTGGTACGAGCGGTGGAACCCATCGTAGGCGGCGCGATAGTGGGACACGAAGGCGGCGAAGGCGGCGCGGGCGGCTGCCAGGCGCCTCGGCTCCAGGGCCAACATGCCGTAGCTGAGCTGCTCTCGTGCCAGGGTGCGGTCCAACTCCAGGCCCGGGTCGGGCGCGACGGCCTCGGCCAGGAAGCGACGCATGCGGGCCACCTCCAGTGCCTCCTGGGGGCGCTCGGCCAGGGCGCGCATGGCCCAGACGTCCTGGGCCAGCTCCCTCGGCCCACCGTATGGGCGAGCGCCCGCGAGCCATTGCCGCAGCCTGCTGGCCGCCTCCTCCAGCTCAGGCGCAAGTCCGGCCGACAGGGCGGCGTCGGCCTGCCGCAGCGTCTCCTCCAGTCGCTGCCGGATCAGGGCCGCGTCTCGGGGCGGGTCCGCCGGTGCCCAGAGGGGCTGGGCGGCCCCTTCCCAGAGACGCAGGTCCTGCCCCAGCCCCACCAGTTCGAGCGCCAGCAGCTGCCAACGGGCCTCCCCATGGCCGAAGACCTGCTCCGGCGATAGGCGGAGAGGTAGGCCACAGACGAAACGGCCTCGGCGTAGCCGCTGCAGGAGGGAGGCATCAAGGAGCGGCCCTGCGTCGGTGGCGTAGGTGGGGGCGGCCTCGGCCACGCGCTCGCCCCAGGGCGCCGCCGTCGGCAGGCAGACCACGGTCGGACCTTCGGCGTGGACGTCTTGTGTCGGGCTGGTCAGCACCACGATGCGGAACTCCTCGTCGGCGGCCGGACGTCCCAGCTCGGGCCGCCACCTGTGGGCCAGCACGAGCCGGCCGGCGTGCTCCCGTCCGCAATCGTCGACCACCCTCAGGGGCCAGCGACGTTCGCCGACCGACATGGATACGCTCCCACGGTCATGCAGGTCCTACGAGTGGGAGTGGCCGTCCCCTGGCCAGGGAGTCCCCCTTAGGAGAGGGTGATGATGCTCCTGGCCACCTCGCCTCGGCGGAGGGCGTCGAAGGCGTCGTTGATGCCCTCCAGCGGGTAGCGGCGGCTAATGAGCTCGTCCAGCTTCAGCCGCCCGGACATGTACAGCTCCACCAGGCGGGGGACGTCCACGCTCATCCGTGCCCCTCCGTAGGCGGAGCCGGTGATGGTCTTCTCGCTGAGGAAGGCGCCGGCGGGCAGGGAGACCTCGGCGCCGGCGGGGGCCACCCCCACCACCACCGTCAGGCCGCCGCGGCGGGTCATGTCGAAGGCCTGGCGAATGGTCTCGGGGCGGCCGATGACCTCGAAGGCGTAGTCGACACCGCCGGCGGCTATCTGGCGGACCGCCGCCACCGGGTCCTCCCGCGAGGCGTCCACCGCATGGGTGGCGCCGAACTGGCGGGCCAGCTCCAGCTTGTGGGGGAGCACGTCCACGGCGATGATGCGCCCCGCCCCGGCCAGGGTCGCCCCCTGGACCACGTTCAGCCCCACCCCGCCGCAGCCCACCACCGCCACATCGCTGCCCGGCTGCACACGGGCGGTGTTGATGGCCGCCCCGACGCCGGTCATGACGCCGCAGCCCAGGAGGGCAGCCCGGTCCAGGGGCATGTCGTCCCTTATCTTCACGCAGCCGGACTCGGGCACCACCGTATGGGTGGCGAACCCGCCGATGCTGCCCATCTGGTAGACGGGCCTCCCCTCCTTGGCGAAGCGGGGGGTGCCGTCCAGCATGGTCCCCTGGGCCATGGCCCGGTTGGCGATGGTGCACAGGTTGGGCCGCCCCACCGCGCAGTAGGGGCAGCGGCCGCAGGAGGGGATGAAGCTCAGGACCACGTGGTCGCCGGGCTGCAGGGAACCCACCCCCGGACCCACCGCCTCCACCACCCCCGCCGCCTCGTGACCCAGCACCGACGGGGAGGCGATGGGAAGCAGGCCATCGATGAAGTGGAGGTCAGAGTGGCAGACGCCACAGGCGGCCAGCCGCACCAGGACCTCGCCCGGCCGGGGGCCTTCCAGGTCCAGCTCCTCCACGGCCAGGGGCTCGTGGGGACGGTAGAAGACAGCGGCCTTGACCTTCACCAGGACCACCCCCTACTCCAGCTCTTGCCGGAAGCGCCAGTAGTCGATGGCACGGCGCAGGGCACGGGCCGCCTGCCCGAAGGTGGCGAAGACGGGTAGCCCCCGCTCCAGGAAGCGGGCGCGGATCTGGGCGCTCACGTCCTCGGCATGGCCCGGGTGGACCACGGTCACCAAGGCCTTGGGCGAGGACTCCTTGAAGGCGGCCAGGGCCTCGGCCAGTGAGTCCAGCAGGGTGGGGTCCTGGCGGATGCGGCGCACCAGGAAGCCCGTGCCCACTTCGAAGGCGATGGCGTCCACGTTGTCGTCGGCGTCCAGTACTTCCAGCAGGCGGCGCACGTTGTCCACGGCGAAGCCCATGGCCACCGTCCCGCCAGCGTCCAGCGGGTTACGGTAGCTGCCGCCGATGACGTTGAAGAAGGACGCGAGGCGCTCATAGGAGCGGGGGGTCAGCAGGGGCACCTCTAGCCCCTCGCGGGCGAAGGCATCGGTGATGACCACCGACTGGCCCCCCGTCATGGCGATGAGGCCCATGCGGCGCCCGGTCACCGGACGGGTGTAGAGGAGGGCCTTCACCACGTCGATGGTCTCCTCCAGGGTCTCGGCCTCAATGGCCCCCGCCTGGCGCATGGCTGCTCGCCACACCTGAGGGGCGGTGGCGAGGGAGGCGGTATGGGAGTAGACGGCCCTGGCGCCGGGATCGGTGATGCCGCCCTTCCACACCACCACCGGCTTGCGTCGTGTCGCCTCCTTCAGCACCTGGAAGAACCGCCGCCCGTCCCGCGGGCCCTCCACATACATGGCGATGACCTCGGTCTGGGGGTCGTGCAGGAAGTAGTCCAGGTAGTCGGCGATGTCCAGGACCTCGCAGTTGCCCACGCTGACAGCCTTGGAGCAGCGGACGCCGTGCAGGTAGCCCACCAGCGAGAAGTTGATGCAGTGGGTACCGCTCTGGGAGATGAAGGCCACCCGCCCGTCCCCGTAGACCTCCTGCTCGGCGCTGTGCCGGACCCCCAGCCGTGGATTGTATATGCCCATGCAGTTGGGGCCGATGACCAGCAGGCCTGCCCGACGGGCTATCTCGCCTAACTCTCGCTGCAGCCTGATGCCCTCCTCCTGCTCCGTCTCGGCGAAACCGGAGGTGAAGAGGGCCACGGCGGCAACGCCGACCTCGGCGCAGTCGGCCACGATGCGGGGCGCCACCTGCCGCGGCACGGCGCACACGACGTAGTCCACCGGCCCGGGCACCTCCCTGAGGCTGGAATAGTTGGGGAAGCCCATGGCGGTGATGGCGGCTGCCTCCTGCGGGTCGATCTGGACCGAGTAGACAGGCCCTTGGAAGGTGCGCATGGACGTGAGCCAGAGGAAGCCATTGGCCCGCTTGTCGCCCACCACCGCCACGGCCCGGGGGTTGAAGGCGCGGTCCAGCCTGCGCCGCAGCTCCTCAGGGGTGAAGGGCAGCCCCTTCACCTACAGCTCCCCCCTCAGCTCCATGTAGAGGCGACGCACCAGGACCAGCAGCCGCTCGGGGACAGCCCAGGCGGCGTAGTAGCCTCCCAGGCGTAGGCGGCGGGCCGCCTCCTCTGGGGGCAGGCCCTCCTGGAAGGCCTTGCGTGTCTCCCGTCGGACGGTGGCCAGGTATTCCCGCATCTCGTCCAGGGCCCGACGGTCGCCCAGGGGGCCGTGGCCGGGCACCACCGTCTGCACGTCCAGGTCGCGTGCCCGGTCCAGCGCCCGTATCCAGCCCGTCACATGGGCGTCGAAGGGCCCGGGAGTGACATAGCGGAAGACGATATCGCCGGCGAACAGCACCCTCTCCTGTGGCAGGTAGACCAGGGTGTCGCCCCTGGTGTGGGCCGGGCCGAAGTGGAGCAGGTGCACCTCGCGCCCGCCCAGGTGCAGCACCATCCGGTCCCCGTAGGTGACCTGAGGCGGGGTGAGCTGGAGCTGGCGGAAGCCGGCGGCGAAGCGGGGCATGCGCTGGGACAGCGACTCCACCGGGATGCCCGCCGCCAGTGCTTCCCGTCGGCACTCGGCGTGGGCGATGATGGCCGCCTGGCGAAAGAACTGGTTGCCGCCGATGTGGTCTATGTGGTGGTGGGTGTTGACCAGGTAGCGCACGGGAGCAGCCGTTACCCGACGGATGGCCCGCCGCAGGGCTCGGGTCTGGGCGGGCACCATCAGGGAGTCGATGGCCAGCGCCTCGCCGTCGCCGACCACCAGGCCGGCATTGGAGAGGCCGGTGGCGCCGCTGCCCGACAGATAGGCGTAGACGCCAGGTGCCACTTCCACCAGGCCCTTCTGCCAACGCTTGGGGACGGGACGCCGCGGCGGCATGACACACCCTCCTTCAGGACAGCACGATACGGGCGTCCACCGCCACAGCCCCTTGGGCGTAGGCGAAGACGGGGTTCAGGTCCATCTCCTCCAGCTCAGGATGGGCCTCGGCCAGCTCCGACAGGCGCAGCAGCATCCCCTCCAGGGCCTCCAGGTCGGCCGGGGGCTGACCGCGGTAGCCCTGCAGGACCGGGAAGGCCTTGATCTCACGCAGCATCTCGCGGGCGTCCCTGGCGGTGATGGGGACGATGCGGAAGGAAACGTCCTTCAGCACCTCCACCAGGATGCCCCCCAGCCCGAACATGAGGACTGGCCCGAACTGGGGGTCCCTGCTCATCCCCAGGATGACCTCGATCCCGGGTGGCGCCTTGGGCTGCACCGACACCCCGTCGATGCGCGCCCCGGGGGCATGGCGTCGGACACCCTCCACCAGGTCGTTGAAGGCGGCGGCCACCTCCTCGGCGTCCTTAAGGCCCAGGCGGACGCCGCCCACGTCGGTCTTATGGACGATGTCGGGCGAGACCACCTTCAGGACGGCGGGGAACCCCAGCTCGCGGGCGGCCGCAGCCGCCTCCTGCGGGGTGGTGGCCAGGCGGGCTGGCACGACAGGGATACCCGCCTCCGCCAGGACCTGCTTGGACTCCACCTCCGTCAGCACGCGGCGTCCCTGGGAGCGGGCGCGCTCGAAGACATCGGCGATGGACATGGTCGTACCTGCGTGGAAGTCGCGCCCATCATAAGGCAGGGACTCCCCTCCGTCAACGCGCCTGCTGGAGAGGGAGCTATCATGGAATGGGCGCCGTTCCGCGCC
The DNA here is from genome assembly GCA_035574155.1 of Dehalococcoidia bacterium. Lineage (GTDB taxonomy): Bacteria > Chloroflexota > Dehalococcoidia > SM23-28-2 > HRBIN24 > HRBIN24. Next base: position 15,041 of record DATLZD010000026.1, read on the forward strand.
CGGTGTCCGCCATGCCGGCCAACCTGCCTCCCCAGTACCACGAGGCCGAGCGGCGCTACCGCACGGCCCGCACCGTGCCCGAGAAGATAGCTGCCCTGCAGGAGATGCTGGCCCTGATGCCCAAGCACAAGGGCACCGACCACCTGCGGGCGGAGCTACGGGCCAAGATGGCCCGCCTCATGGACGAGCTGGAGCACCCTGCGGGGCCGAGGGGTAACCGCAGCCACCCCTTCGCCATTCCCAAGGAGGGGGCCGGGCAGGCGGCCCTCGTGGGGCCGCCCAACAGTGGCAAGTCGAGCATCCTGGCTGCCCTCACCGGCGCCCCGGCCAAGGTGGCCCATTACCCCTTCACCACCCAGCTCCCGCAACCGGGGATGGCCCGGTTCCAGGACGTGCACATCCAGCTCGTAGACACGCCTCCCCTGGCCGAGGGACGGCTGGAGGGCAGGCTCTTCGGCCTCCTGCGCAACGCCGATGCCCTCCTGCTGGTGACCGACCTAAGTGCCGGTGCCGTCGCCCAGGCCGAGGGCACCATCGCCCTGCTGGAGGGCTGGGGCATCGAGCCCCTGGGCCGCCAGCAGCGCCCCGACCCGGCCCACTGGCAGGTCCAGAAGCCCCTGGTGGTCGTCGGCAACAAGGCCGACCTAGAAGGCGCCCTGGACGAGTTCCAGCGGCTGGAGGCGGCCCTGGGCGACCGCTTTCCGGTGGTGATGGTCTCCGTCCAGGAGGGTGTCGGTCTGGACGACCTGGTGCGGGAGGCCTTCCTGGCCCTGGGTGTCATCCGCGTCTACACCAAGCCGCCCGGCGAGTCGCCGAGGCTGGATGCCCCTCTGGTGCTGCCCGCGGGCAGCACGGTGGAGGAAGCGGCCGAGTCCCTGCACAAGTCCTGGCGCCAGCGGCTGAAGTATGCCCTGGTGTGGGGGTCCACCCGCTTCCCGGGGCAGAGGGTGGGCCGCGACTATGTCCTGTCCGACAGGGACGTTATCGAGCTGCACGGGTGAGGCCTACGTCCGGACAGCCAGCGCCCGCTGCCGCCCTGACAGATCGCGCAGGACCTCCAGCCTGGCACCCGGCAGAGCGGCCTGCGCCATGGCGGTCAGGGCCTCAGACTGGTGGGGGGCCATCTCCAGCAGCAGGAGGCCGCCGGGCGACAGCAAGGGCGGGACCTGTTCCAGGAGTCGGGCGATGACCCGCAGGCCATCGGGGCCGCCGTCCAGGGCTAGCCGCGGCTCCCGTCGGACCTCCGGGGGCGCTGCCTCGAGCTCGGACGTGGGCACGTAAGGCAGGTTGGCCACTACCAGGTGGAAGGTCCCGCGAAAGGGCGACAGCAGGTCGCTGAGGACGAACTCCACCCTCTCCGCCAGACCTAGGCGTCGGGCGTTGCGGCAGGCCACCTCCACGGCCGCCGCCGACAAGTCGGTGGCCACCACCCTGAGGGACGGCGGGCCTTGGGCGGCCAAGGCCAGGGCGATGGCCCCCGAGCCGGTGCCCACATCGGCAGCCAGGACGGTGCCAGCCTTCCCTGCGAGCCAGGAGATGGCGGCCTCCACCAGCAGCTCCGTCTCCGGCCGGGGGATGGCGACGGCCGACGTGACTTCCAGCGTCAGCCCGTAGAACTCCCGCCGACCAAGGATGTAGGCCAACGGCTCCCGGGCCAGCCTCCGCCTCACCAGGCGGAAGAAGGCCCGACATTGCTGGCGCGGGAGCGGGTCCGGGAGTCGCGCATACAGCCCGGCCCGGTCCACCCCCAGGACGTGGCACAGGAGGGCCTCGGCCTCGATGGCGGCCTCGTCGGGGTCTATCGCCTCCAGGAGACGCCGGCCCTTCCTCAGCGCCTCCCGCAGGGTCACGCCGGTCGCCCCTCCAGGAGCTGGGACTGTTCGTGTTCGAGCAGGGCGTCGATGATGGGGTCCAGCTCCCCGTCCAGCACCGCCTGCAGGTTGTAGAGGGTCAGCCCGATGCGGTGGTCGGTCACCCGGTCCTGGGGGAAGTTATAGGTGCGGATCTTCTCGGCCCGCTCGCCCGTGCCGACCTGGGACCGCCGGGTGGCCTCGATCTGTTCCTGCTGCTTGCGCTGCTCCATGTCCAGCAGCCGAGCGCGGAGGATCTGCAGGGCCCGCTGGCGGTTACGGTGCTGGGAGCGCTCGTCCTGGCAGACCACCACCAGCCCAGTGGGGATATGCGTGATGCGCACGGCGGTGGCGTTCTTCTGGATGTGCTGGCCGCCGTGGCCAGAGGCGCCGAAGACCTCGATGCGCAGGTCCTTCTCGTCTATGTGCAGGTCCACCTCGTCGGGCTCGGGCAGAACGGCCACGGTGGCGGTGGACGTGTGGATGCGCCCCCCTGCCTCGGTGACGGGCACCCGCTGGACCCGGTGGACACCGCTCTCATACTTGAGGCGGGAGTAGGCGCCCTTGCCCCTCACCTCGAAGATGACCTCCTTGAACCCCCCCAGGTCGCTGGGGCTGCTGGAGATCACCTCCGTCTCCCAGCCCTGACGCTCGGCGTAACGGGAATACATGCGGAACAGGTCGGCAGCGAAGAGGGCGGCCTCCTCGCCGCCCGCCGCCGCCCGTATCTCGACGATGACGTCTTTCTCGTCCAGGGGGCTCTTGGGCAGCAGGGCCAGCCGCAGGTCCCGCTCCAGCCGCTCCATCTGGGCCTGGGCCTGGGCCAGTTCGTCGCGGGCCAGGGCCGCCAGCTCCGGGTCCGAGCCGTCCTCGATGATAGCCTGGGCGTCCTGGGCCGCTTGCTGCAGCCGCTTGTACTCGCGGTAGAGGGAGACCACGCGCTCCAGGGCGGCGTGCTCCTTGGCCAATGCCTGCAGGCGCTCGTAGTCGGCGGCCACCTCGGGGCGGGCCATCTCCCGGGCCAGCTCCTCGAAGCGACGCTCCAGCTCTTCCAGCTTCTCCCACATGTCCCTCACCACAATAGCAGGGGGCCCCGCCTGGGGGCCCCAAGGCATTATACCATGGGGCTAGCGACGGAGTTGGGCGACGGCCTGGTCCAAGGGCATGGTCTGCTGCTGGCCATCGGCCAGACGGCGCACGGTGACGGTCCCGGCCTCCAGCTCCCGCTGCCCCAGGATGAGGGCGTAGCGGGCACCGCGGGCATCGGCCTGGCGCATCTGGGCCTTGAGGGAGCGGTCGCCGGTGGCCACTACGGCGGCGATGCCTTCCCTGCGCAGGCGGCTGGCCAGGCGCAGCGCGGCCAGCCGCGCCTCGGGTGTCTGGTAGGCCACGAAGGCGTCCAGCCCTCCCTCCGCTGGCGGCAAAGCCTCCTGGCGCTTCAGGTTGAGGATGATGCGCTCGATGCCCGTGCCGAACCCCACCGCCGGCGTGGGGGGACCGCCCAGCTCCTGGATGAGGCCATCGTAACGTCCGCCCCCGCCTAGGGCCGACTGGGCACCCTCCACGGGCGGGTGCACCTCGAACACGGTGCGGGTGTAGTAGTCGAAGCCCCGCACCAGCCGTGGCTCCAGCTCATAGGGGATGCCGAGCCCCTCCAGGCACTCCCTTAGCTGGGAGAAGTGCTGGGCGCATTCCCGACACAGGTGGTCGGTGATGGGGGGCGCCCCAGCGATGACGGGCTGACACGGCTCCTGCTTGCAGTCCAGCAGCCGCAGGGGGTTGCGCTCGTAGCGCTGGCGGCAGTCGGTGCAGACGCTGTCCAGCTTGTCGCGGTAGTAGTCGCGCAGGAGCTGCACGTAGGCCGGCCTGCAGTTGCGGTCGCCAATGGAGTTGAGTCGCAGCGACAGCCCCGATAGGCCCAGCTCCTGATAGAGGCGCCAGAGCAGCTCTATGACCTCGGCATCCAGGAGCGGGCTGCCGTCGCCGATGGCCTCGACGCCGAACTGGTGGTGCTGTCGGTAGCGTCCCGCCTGGGGGCGGTCGTAGCGGAAGATGGGGGCTATATACCACAGGCGCACCGGCTGGGGCCGGGCCTGCATCCCGTGCTCCAGGTAGGCCCGGCAGACGGGTGCGGTGCCCTCGGGCCGCAGGGCCAGTTCCTGGCCGCCCCGGTCATGGAAGACGTACATCTCCTTTTGGACGATGTCCGTCGCCTCGCCGGTGGTGCGGATGAAGAGGGCCGCCGGTTCGAAGATGGGCGTATCGATACGGCCATAGCCGAAGAGGGTGGCCAGGCGTGCTGCGGTCTCCCTGACCCAGTCCCAATAGGGCTGGTCTTCGGGCAGGATGTCCTGGGTGCCACGGGGGGCCTGGTAACGCAGGGACATGGGGGGTCTCGTTGCGCTAGATCGTCGGGCCCGCTAGCTTGAGGATACCGGAAGGATCCTTCGGTGCCAAGGAGGTGGCGCCGCGTCCAGGAGGCCTGCTATGGAAGTCAAGGGCGCCCGAGTCATCGTCACCGGTGCCTCCAGCGGTATCGGCCGGGCTGCGGCCATCGAGTTCGCCCGTGCCGGGGCCCATGTCGTGTTGGCCTCCCGCCACCGTGCGGCCCTGGAGGAGGCGGCACGGGAGGCGGCAGCCTTGGGCACCCGTTGCCTGGCCGTCCCGACCGATGTCAGCGACCGCGCCCAGGTGCAGGCGCTGGTGGAGCGCACGGTCGCTGAGCTGGGCGGCGTGGACGTGCTGGTGAACAATGCCGGCCTGGGCCTGGACGCAGCCGTGGCCGACGGGTCCCTGGACAACATGCGTTACCTGCTGGAAGTCAACTTCTTGGGCGCTATCCACTGTCTCCAGGCCGTGGTGCCCCACATGCGTCGCCAGAGGCGGGGCGCTATCGTGAATGTGTCGTCGGTGGCGGGCCGCATCGCCATCCCCTATAGCGCCGTCTACGCTGCCACCAAGGCGGCCCTCATCGCCCTGTCCGATGCCATGCGCCTGGAGCTGGCCGAGGACGGCATCCGGGTGGTCTGCGTCCTGCCGGGCTACACGGCCACCGCCTTCCATCAGAACAAGCTGCGAGAGGTGGCCACCCCCGCCCCGTCACGGGCCGTAAAGGGAGTGCCGGCCCACAAGGTCGGCAGGCGGATCGTGCAGGCGGTGCAGCAAGAGGAGCGCACGGTCTACGTCACCCTGGCCGACCGCATGGCGGTGCTCCTGAAGGAGCTGGCCCCCGGGCTGGTGGACTGGGGGCTGAGGCGGCTGTGGCTGGCCTCGCGCCGCCCACAGCCCATCTCCTCATGAAAGCTCCTGTGTCTGTGATAAACTGGTTCTGGCAATGATGCCCCGGACGGTGGGCCCCCAGGACCTTCTGGACAAGGTGCGGGAATACCTGCCCCCCCAGGGAGTGGCCCTGGTGGAGCGGGCGCTGGAGTTCGCTACCCGCTGTCATGAGGGGCAGTTCCGCCGCTCGGGCGACCCGGCCATCACCCATCCCCTCCATGCCGCCTACAGCGTGGCCGAGCTGCAGCTGGACGCCGAGACCGTGGCCGCTGCCCTCCTGCACGACGTGCAGGAAGACTGCAACGTCACCAACCACGAACTGGAGCGGCGCTTCGGGAAAACGGTGGCCCGCCTGGTGGAGGGAGTCACCAAGCTGGGGCAGATACCCTGGCAGGCCTTGGAGGAGAGGGCGGCCGACGAGCGACTGCAGGCCGAGAACCTGCGCAAGATGTTCCTGGCCATGGCCCAGGATCTGCGGGTGGTCCTTATCAAGCTGGCCGACCGCCTGCACAACATGCTGACCCTCTACGCCCTGCCCCCCGAGGACCAGGTCCGCATCTCCCGGGAGACGTTGGAGATCTATGCCCCCCTGGCCTCTCGACTGGGCATCTGGCAGTTCAAGTGGCAGCTGGAGGACCTGGCCTTCCGCTACCTGGAGCCCGAGAAGTACCGGGCCATCGCCGCCATGCTGGCTGCCAAGCGCGAGGCCCGCCAGCGCTACATCGCCCAGGTCCAGGAGCTCCTCAAGGCGGAGCTGGAGAGGAACGGCATCCGCGCCGAGGTACAGGGGCGGGCCAAGCACATCTACAGCATCTACCAGAAGATGCAGCGCTACGTGGCCGAGGGCCGCAGCCCCAACGAGATCTACGACCTTCTAGCGGTGCGGGTGCTGGTGGACACGGTGCCCGACTGCTACAAGGCCCTGGGCGTCGTCCATGGCCTCTGGACGCCCATCCCCGGGACCTTCGACGACTACATCGCCAAGCCCAAGGAGAGCATGTACCAGTCCCTCCACACCACCGTCATGGGGCCGGGGGGCCGGCCGTTGGAGGTCCAGATCCGCACCCACGGCATGCACCGGGTGGCGGAATACGGCGTGGCCGCCCACTGGCGCTACAAGGAGGGTAGCGGTAGCGATGCCCGCTACCAGGAGCGGCTGGCCTGGCTCCGACAGCTGCTGGAGTGGCATCGGGAGCTGGCCGGCGCCGCCGAGCTGGTGGAGGCCGTCAAGACCGACATCTTCCAGGACCAGGTCTACGTCTTCACCCCCAAAGGGGAGGTCAAGGAGCTGGCGCGGGGGGCCACCCCCATCGACTTCGCCTATTTGATCCACACCGATCTGGGCCACTCCTGCGTGGGTGCGCGGGTCAACGGACGCCTTGTCCCCCTCAACTATCAGCTCCAGAACGGCGACGTAGTAGAGATTATCACCAGCAAGACGTCCCGCGGCCCTTCCCGGGACTGGCTGAACCCCCACTTGGGCTACGTGCGCACCAGCCATGCCCGCCAGAAGATCCGCCAGTGGTTCAAGCGCCAGGAGCGGGCCGAGAACATCGCCCGCGGCCGCGAGATGCTGGAGAGGGAGCTGAAGCGCCTGGGCCTGCACCTGCCCGAGGTGGAGGAAGAGGTCCTGCGGGTGACGCAGGCACCCGGCCTTGAGGATTTGTGCCTGCGCATCGGCTACGGCGAGATGAGCAGCCAGCAGGTGGCCCTGCGCCTGTCCCATCTCATCGAGCCGCCCCCGGAGCCTACGGCTGCCCCGCCGGCCCAGCGGCCCGCCTACACCGGCGGCGTCCGGGTGCTGGGCACAGGCGACCTGCTGACGCGGCTGGCGCGTTGCTGTCAGCCCGTCCCCGGCGACACTATCATCGGCTACATCACCCGCGGCGAGGGGGTGACGGTCCACCGCCACGACTGTCGCAACGTGCTGGCCCTGGAACGGGAGCGACTGGTGGAGGTGGAATGGGCTGACGGTGGGAGCGTCTACCCAGTGGCGGTCCGCATCGATGCCTGGGACAGGGTGGGCCTGCTGCGCGACGTGAGCACCCTGGTGGCGGACGAGCGGGTGAACATGACCGGTGTGCACACCGACGAGCACCCTGACGGGACCATCACCATCTACGTGACGCTGGAGACGCGGGGCGTGGCCCAGCTCATGCGTCTGCTGAACAAGCTGGAGACGGTGCGTGGGGTCATCTCTGTGGAGCGCCAGCTACAGGGCGCCCGGGGCCTTGGCTAGCGCTGGGGCCAGGGCCGGGGTGCCAAGGTCTTGGGGGATGGTCTACACTTTCTTTGGGCGCCCCCGTAGCTCAATGGGAAGAGCGGCGGCCTTCTAAGCCGCCTCCCCTATCTGCGGCCCCTATCTGCGGCACCATTTTGGCACCATTTCGCCCGCCTCCCGCCTCCCCCAGGCAGGGGCCATGATGCCACGGCCCCCGGGGTCGGTCTAGGCAACGGATGTTCTATTCGGCTGGTAAGGTGCTGCTTCGCAAAAGACACCTTTTGCGAAGTCAGGGGGCCCAGGGCCGGCCCTAGGCCC
>DATLZD010000027.1:0-23258 GCA_035574155.1 Dehalococcoidia bacterium
GGCGGCGGCCCGCCGCCCCCCGCCAGTCCTTCACATCCGGGGGCAGAGCCGTTAACATCCCCCTTACGGGTGGTGATGGACGGGCGGCCCCAGTCACGCCCTCGGGCGGAGAGGGGAGCGGTCCCGGCCCTGCCTAGGGCCGTGGCTGACCTGGCGCCCGCCGCCTACGCCGCCGGGGTGGCGGTAGCGGTGGCCATCGGCGCTGCCCTGCGGCTGCAACGCGTCCTCTCGGCCGACTTCCCCCTGCACGACGGCGGCCTGATCTACGCCATGGTGCGCGACCTCCAGGCCGCCTCCTTCCGGATGCCGACCTTCTCGTCCTATAACGGTGGCCAGGTCCCCTTCGCCTATCCGCCCCTCGGCATCTACCTGGCCGCAGCCCTGGACCGCCTGACACCGGCCGGCGCCTTGGACCTGCTCCGTTTTCTCCCCCTGTCCTTCAGCCTACTGTCGGTGGGGGCCTTTGCCCTGCTGGCCCGTTCGCTGTTGCCCGGCCGCGGGGCAGCCCTGGCAGCGACCCTGCTCTTCGCCGCCTACAGCGAGGGGTTCGCCTGGTTCATTATGGGTGGCGGCCTGCCCCGCTCACTGGGACTGCTATTCGCCCTGCTGGCCCTCCTCTGGCTACACCGCTTGTGCATGGAGAGACGCCCGCTCTACGCCGGGGCGTGTGGGGTGACCGCCGGCCTCGCCCTCCTCTCCCATGTGGAGATGGCCTGGTTCATGGGGCTGAGCGCCCTCCTCCTGTTCCTCTTCCACGGCCTGCGCGACCCCTGGCTGTGGCGCTGGACGGCTGTGGCCGCGGCCTGCGCCGCCCTGGTCTCGGCTCCCTGGTGGGGGAGTGTCCTGGTCCGCTACGGGCCCGATACCCTGCTGGCACCCAGCTCCAGCCGCGCCCTTTTCTCGATAGAGGAGCTGTCCTGGGTCTTCACCTATCACCTGGGCCACTCGCCGGCCTTCCTGGTCGTCCTGGCGCTGGCGCTGTTAGGCGCATGCACCTCCCTAAGGAGGGGCCGCCCCTTCCTCCTTCTGTGGCTGGCGGTGGGGACCTTCGCAGCCCCATGGCTCTTTCCCCGCCTCACGGGCCTGCCTCTGCACCTGCTGGGCGGCCTGGGTTGGCAGCGGCTGGTGCGTCCCCTGGCGGCGGCCTCCCTGGCGGTCACCTGCGCCCTGGGTCTCGCCCTGGCCGCCCTCACGGCCACCGACCCCCTGCCCATCGACGAGCCCCTCAGCCCCGAGGCGCGGCAGGCCATGGCCTGGGCGGCCCATAACCTGCCATCGGGCTCCCACGTCGTGGTGGTGGAGAACCGCTCCTGGTGGGACGACGTGGCCGCCGAGTGGCTCCCTGCCCTCACCCCCCACCTGTCGGTCGTGACCCCCCAGGGGCTGGAGTGGGTGCCCGGCGCCTTCGACAGGCGCGTCGAGGCCTACGAGTCCCTCCAGAACTGCGCCGAACAGGACGTCGACTGCCTGTGGGCCTGGACGGCGGAGACGGGCCTCCGCTACCAGTATGTGTGGGTAAGCAAGGAGGCCCCCTACGACCTGCGCCGGCAGGGCTACGACGACTGCTGCGGCCCCCTACGCCGCTCCCTCTCGCAGTCGCCCGATTTCGAAACGGTCTACGATGGGCCGGGGGCCACCATCTTCCGCCGCACAGGGCTGCCGTAGGAGCTGCCCCAGGGCGGCCCCATACCCCTATAATGGGGTCGACGGCGGGCCTGCCGCCGCAAACCCTCTGTCCCTCGTCTAGGACGGTGCAGCATGGCGGTCAACAAGGTGGTATCCAGCTTCGACGAGGCGGTGGCCGACATCCCTGACGGCGCCGTCCTCCTCATCGGCGGCTTCGGCGGGCCGGGCGAGTGCCCCAGCTACCTCATCGCGGCCGTGGCCAGGAAGGGCGTGCGCGACCTGACCATCGTCGGCAACACAGGGGGCTGGGGGGCCAAGCGAATCCATGAGCTCCGGGAGCGCATGGCCAGCATCTTCCCCATCCCGCCCGACTGGTATGACCCGTCGCTGCTGGTGGAGCGGGGGCAGGTGCGCAGGGGCATCTTGGCCTTCCCTGCCGCCCCTGGGCACATGCTCACCCCCTTTGAGGAGGCCTACATACGGGGCGAGGTGGAGCTGGAGCTGGTGCCCCAGGGGACCTTGGCCGAGCGGATCCGGGCGGCGCGGGCCGGTATCCCCGCCTTCTACACCCCCACCGGCGTGGGCACCTTCGTTGCCGAGGGCAAGGAGGTGCGGGAGTTCGACGGCCGCCTCTACCTGCTGGAGAGGGCCCTGCGGGGCGACTTCTCCCTCATCCGCGCCCACAAGGCCGACCGCTACGGCAACCTGGTCTACCGCGGCTCCTCCCGGACCTTCAACGCCACCATGGCCGGGGCCTCCCGGGTCACCATCGCCGAGGTAGACGAGGTAGTGGAGGCAGGGGAGCTGGACCCGGAGTGCATCGTCACGCCGGGCGTCTACGTGGACCGGGTGGTGGTGCGGCCCAGGCAGCCCAGGCCCTGGCACGAGCCCATGTGAGGGGAGCAGAGCGATGGCTGGCGAGCGGCTGGACGAGCAGGCTATGGCCCTGCGGGCCGTCAAGGAGTTCCGCGACGGCATGGTGGTGAACCTGGGGGTCGGCATCCCGACCCTGTGCAGCCTCTACGTGCCCCCGGACCTGGACGTCATCTTCCATTCCGAGAACGGCATCATCGGCTTCGGGCCGGTGGTTACCGACCCGGCCGAGGCCGATGTGGACCTGGTCAACGCCAGCATCCAGCCCGTCAAGCCCCGGCCAGGCATGGCCATCGTCGACCATGCCGAGAGCTTCGCCATCATCCGCGGCGGCCGCATCGACATCACCGTCCTGGGGGCTGTCCAGGTCTCGGAGAGGGGGGACCTGGCCAACCACCAGCTGCCGGGGAAGGCCCTGGGCAGCCTGGGCGGGGGCATGGACCTGGCCTTCAACGCCAAGCGGGTCATCGTCGTCATGACCCATACCACCAAGGACGGGCAGCCCAAGATAGTGCGCGAGCTGACCCAGCCCCTGACCGCGCCCCGCTGCGTCAGCCTCATCATCACCGACATCGCCGTGGTGGAGGTGACGCCCCAAGGGCTGCTGCTGCGAGAGCTGGTGCCCGGCTGGACGCCAGAAGAGGTCCAGGCCCTCACAGCCGCCCCCCTGAAGGTGGCCCAAGACCTGAAGGTCATGGAGCTGCTGTAGCCCCACGCCGGCCCGGGATGGACTGGACACCCTGTCTACTCAGGGTATATGATGGGGGCCAGTTCCAGGACGGGAGGCAAGGACCATGCGTTTCGCCGACCAGGTATGCGTCGTCACGGGTGCTTCCCGCGGCATCGGCAAGGCCATTGCCCTGGCCCTTGCCCGCGAGGGCGCTCACGTGGTGGTCACGGCCCGTACCACCGAGCAGTCCCCCTCCAAGCTGCCGGGCACCATAGATGAGACGGCGCGTCTCATCGAGCAAATGGGCAGGAGGGCGCTGGCCGTGTCCTGCAACGTCATGGACGAGGGCCAGGTGGAGGAGCTGGCCCGGCGCACACTGGCAGAGTTCGGTCGCGTGGACATCCTGGTCAACAACGCTGCCGTCAGCCCCATGGCCCCCTTCGTGGACATGCCCCTGCGGCACTGGGACCTGACCATGAACGTGAACCTCCGGGGCACCGTCCTCTGCAGCAAGGCCTTTCTGCCCCACATGGTCCGCCAGGGGCGCGGCAAGATCCTGAACGTCTCCTCCGGGGCCGTGGACCCCGAGCTGGCCATGGAGTTCAAGCTCATCGCCTACTCGGTGTCGAAGGTGGCCATCGAGCAGTTCACCCGCTGCCTGGCCCTGGAGGTGGCCCCCTCCGGAATAGCCGTCAACTGCCTACGCATCGAGGAGCGCATCGCCACCGAGGGGTCCAAGTTCCTGGACCCCCACCTGGACCCGTCCTCCTGGGGCAGGCCCGAGACGGTGGCCGAGGTCAGCCTGTGGCTCATGGCCCAGGACCCGAGCTTCACCGGCCAGATCCTGACCATCGGCGAGATCCAGCAACGCATGAGCGGCGTGCGCTGACTTTCGCGGCGTCGCGGCGCACCCGCGAACGGTGGCTGGAGGACCGTCCAGTCACTGCCCAGGACTGCGGCGACGGGCTCCCATCTTCGCGGACGTGACGGCCCCTCAGGGAACGCGGCGACAAGCGCTCAGGCCCGCCCGGGTAACGTCATCACGCCGACAGCCCCTGGACGCGGCCTCCCGCCGCTATTGACAAGGTCGGACGTCGTGACAGAATGATATGTAATTCACACACCTCTGGAGGGCTGGCCATGCGCTTCTCGGGCAAGACCGCGGTAGTGACGGGGGCGGGGTCGGGCATAGGCCGCGCCACGGCCATCATGTTCGCCCAGGAAGGCGCCCAGGTGGTCTGCGCCGACATCAACGAGGAGGCCGTCAGGGCCACGGCCCAGCACATCGCCTCCCTGGGCGGCCGCGCCCTGGCCGTTACAGTGGACGTGCGCCAGGAGGACCAGGTGAAGGCCCTCATGGAGAGGGCCCTGGAGCACTTCGGCTCCCTGGACGTGGTCTACAACAACGCCGGCGTGGAGATCGGCGGGCCCGTGGCCAACACCACGGCCGACGACTGGCGCTTGATGATGGACGTCAACGCCGGCGGCGTGTTCTTCGGCTGCAAATGGGCCGCCCACTACATGGCCCAGCGGAACGGCGGCGCCATCGTCAACACTGCCTCGGTGGCGGGCCTCATCGGCCTCACCATGGAGGTCGCCTACTGCGCCACCAAGGGTGCCGTCGTCCTCATCACCAAGGCCATGGCCATGGAGTATGCGCCCTACGGTGTCCGCGTCAACTGCGTTTGCCCCGGCGCCGTGCGCACGCCCCTGGTGGAGCGGGCCGTGCAGCACCTGGCCGCCACCACTGGCGGGCCGCCGGAGGACTTCTGGCGGCGGATGGACGCCATGCACCCCCTGGGACGCATTGCCGAGCCCGAGGACATAGCCAAGGCCGTCCTGTTCCTCGCTTCCGACGACGCGCGCATGATCACCGGCGTCGCCCTGCCCGTGGACGGCGGCTTCACCGCCGGCATCAAGGTCACCTGACGTCGGGGCACAACGGGGCGGCAGGCCAGCGCGGACGGGGCGGGACAGGACCTCAGTCCGCCCGGTCGGTCTCCTTGAACTCCGTCAGCCGCAGCTGTCGTCTCAGGAACTTCCAGCCCTGGGCGGTGCGGACGAACTCGTCCTCGTATTCGCCCCCGCCCTCGAACCAGCGCCCCCCGGCGATGGCGCGCAGCTGGAGGCGACAGGTGCCCCTGGCACGGTCACCCTCCACCTGGACTTGGGGGTCCTGGATGAAGGGGAACAGGTCCTGCTCGGCAAAGGCGCGGCGGTAGACCTCCCGTATCCGCTCCCGACCGCTGACGGCCCCTCCCGTCCCCAGGTCGACCACGCCCTCTTCGGCGAAGAGCTCAGCGATGCCATCGGCGTCCTTGTTCCAGACGCATACCGCGTACTGGAACATCAGCCGCCAGATGGCCGTCAGGTCGCGCGCGTCCATGGCTGTCCCACGGTCCGGCTCTCAGATGGCCTTCAGGTCGGCCATCAGGTGCCGGCCCACGATCTCGAACAAGCGCCGCTGCCGCTCCTGGAGCCGCTCGTAGGGCGGCCCGAAGACCATGTTGATGCTGGTTATGAGGCCGCCGTAGCGCTCCTTGACCAGGGAAGGGATCTCCCTGAGGCTGCCCATGACGCTCATCTCCGACACGATCTCGTCGGTGATGAGGGCCGGCATGTCCCGCCAACGGCCCTCCCGTGACAGTCGCACCAACCGTTCGCCGATCTCCCCCCAGCCGTGCATCTCCAGCACCGGGAAGTAGGTCTTGGTGGCCCCATAGAACGAAATGTGGTGCCGGATGACCTCTCGTGCCTCCTCCATCTCCTCCTTGGTCTCGCCGGTGATGACGAAGATGTTGCCGACGATGTCCACCTGCGAGGGGTCGCGGCCGGCCCGCCGGGCGCCCTCGTGGACCGCCGGCACCACCACCTCACGGATATACCTTGGGGTGACGAAGGTGTGGATGCGAAGGCCGTCGCACACCTCGCCCGCCAACTGGCAGGCCAGCCTGTTGAGGCCGGCGATGTAGATGGGCACTCGCGCGTCACCGTTCCACGGCCCGGGGTTGAAGAAGGGGTTGATGAGGGTGAACTGGTAGTACTTGCCAGTGAACCACTGAGGGCGGTCCGGTTGGTGGAACGTCTGGAAGATGGCCCGCATGCACAGTATGTATTCCCTCAGTCGGGCCACGGGCCTGCCGGTCCAGGGGGTGGAGTAGCGGCGCTCGTTGTGCGCCCTCACCTGCGTGCCCAGGCCCAGCTGGAAGCGGCCGCCCGAGAAGCGCTGCAGGTCCCAGGCTATCTGGGCTGTAACGAAGGGGCTACGGGGAAAGGCCACCGCCACCCCGGTGCCCAGGGTCACGCGAGAGGTGTGCTCGGCCAGCACCATCACGGGCAGGAAGGGGTCGTGGCCGGCCTCGGGCACGAGGATGGTATCGAAGCCCAGGTCCTCCAGCTGACGGGCATGGTTCACTATGTCGGCGATGCTGCTGGGGGCCGTTATGGTGGCCTCCACCTTCATGGCATCTACCCTCCTGACAGAAATGCCCGGCCGTCCAGACGGACGACCGTCGCCTGATACTCCGATTATATCTGACGGACGTGGTGTGTATACGACTCGTCTACCTTCTTCTCGCCAGCAGGGGCAGCCCGTTCCGGGCCACCCTTATGACGGGGGCACAGACGGGACAGGCTGCCCTTGACGGGGTCGGGGCACAGCGTTTAGCATTTATGTCGGTCAGCGGACAGCTGACTGCGATGCCCTTTGAAGGACACACCGCCAGATAACCGCCGGGCTATGGCACCCGCTCGCCAGGGTGCTGGGCCGGCGCGTCCGCGTCCGTTCCTCTGAGGTAGTGGGCCGTGGCCCGCAGAGCTGGCCCCCATCACCCCATCGACCTCCCCTTGCAAGAGCGCTGGCGCCAGGTGCTGGAGGAGAGGCTCCGGCTCTGCCTTGCCCTGGCCGAGGCGGGCGTAACCATCGAGGACCCCCTCACGACCTACATCGGGACGGAGGTGCGCATCGGGTCCGGGACCGTCATCAGGCCCAATACCACCCTCAGCGGTCGCACCGTGGTGGGGCGCAGCTGCGAGATAGGCCCCAACGCTGTAGTGACGGACTCGACCATAGGCGACGGGTGCCGGGTGATAGCCTCGGTGGTGGAGGACTCGGTCCTCGAGGAGGGGGTACAGGTGGGGCCCTTCGCCCACCTGCGGCAGGGCGCCCACCTGGGGCCGGGGGTCAGGGTGGGCAACTATGCGGAGGTGAAGGCCTCACGGCTGGGCCGCAATACCCAGGTCAACCACTTCTGCTACGTGGGCGATGCCGAGGTGGGGGCCGAGGTGAACATCGGCGCCGGCACCGTCACCTGTAACTTCGACGGTCGGGACAAGCACCGCACGGTCATCGAGGACGGGGCCTTCATCGGCAGCGGCACGATGCTGGTAGCCCCCGTGCGCATCGGGAGGGGTGCCGCCACAGGGGCCGGCTCGGTGGTCACCAGAGACGTGCCTGCGGGCGCGGTGGTGGCAGGAGTGCCAGCCCGTCCCCTGGAGAAGGGCGGCGCCAGGGACGAGAGTGGACACCAGCAGTTGGGCTAGCCTCCTTCTCTTCCTCTTCACGATAGCTCTCCTGGCCTTGGTGGCCCTGGCCGATGCCGGCCTTCAGCTGGGCCCCTGGGCGGCGACGGGTGGCGAGGGAAGGGAGCAACGGCGACACGACCCCTGGGCCTGGGAGGACGCCCGACTGGGCACCGCCCTGCTGGGCAGCGGACTGCTGCTGCCGTCGGCCCTGGCCGCCGCCCTGCTGCTGGAGAGCGCCACCGAGGAGGGCCCCCTGGCCTGGGCCGGTGGTGGCCTGATGGCCGCCACGGCATGGCTTACGGCCCACGTTGGCGCCCGGCTGTCCCTGCCCCGTCTGCCGCGCTCCCGCTGGCTGCCCCTGGCCAGACTGGTCTGTCGCCTGGCCCGTCCCTTGGGACGCCTGCTGACCTCCCCCTTGCGCGGGAACGCCGCCGGCAGGGGCGAGCAGGTGGTGCTGGAGGCGGTGGCCCGGCTGCTGGGCCATGAGCCGTCCCCGGCCCAGATGACCATGATGCGCTCGGTGCTGGAGCTGGGCGAGACCACCGTCTGGGAGATCATGGTGCCTAGGGTGGACATCGTGGCAGTAGAGGCCGACGCCTCCTTCGAGGACGTGGCCCGCACCATGGTCCAGAAGGGGTTCAGCCGCTTGCCCGTATACGAGGACACCATCGACAACATCGTCGGCGTCGTCCACGCCCGCGATGTGCTGCGGGTCCTGGCCAACCACGTCCGCCCGCAGAGCGTGAGGGAGCTGCTGAGGCCGGCCTATTTCGTGCCCGACACCAAGCCCGTCCATGACCTGCTGGCCGAAATGCAGCGCCAGAGGGTCTCCATCGCCATCGTGGTGGACGAGTACGGCGGCACCGCCGGCCTGGTGACGGTGGAGGACATCGTCGAAGAGATAGTGGGCGAGCTGGCCGACGAGTTCGACACCTTCGAGGAGCCGGTGCAGAGGCTGGCCAACGGTGACGTGTTGCTGGACGCCCGTGTCACCGTGGACGCGCTGGAGGAGATGTTCGGCGTCCATCTGGAAAACGAGGACTACGACACGGTAGGGGGTTTCATCTACCACCACCTGGGCAAGGTGCCTAGCGTGGGCGACCAGATCGAGGTGGACGGGCTGGTGCTGCGGGTCGTCTCCATGCTGGGGCGCAAGATAAAGCGCGTCCACGTCTCCCGTCGCCCTCCCTCCCAAGGGCAGCCGGACTGACCCATCCTGGCCGTTCCCTTCCAGGTCGCGTGCTAGAATGGTTGCCAGCCATGCGGCCGGACCTGAAATACTGGGTGGCCTTCGGCCGGATAGCGGGCGTGGGCCGGGCGCGCCTCCAGGCCCTGGAGCGGCACTTCGGCGACCTGGAGGCGGCATGGCGGGCGCCGGCCTCCGAGCTGCTAGCGGCCGGCCTGGACCAGCGGACCGTCAGCACCGTCGTCCAGCGTCGGGGCCGCATCTCGCCCGACGACGAGATGGAGCGCCTCCAACGCCTGGGGGTGCACGCCCTCACCTGGCACGACCCCGCCTACCCACCCCTGTTGAAAGAGATATATGACCTGCCGCCCGTCCTCTACGTCCGCGGGCACCTGACGGCGGCGGACCAGACGGCCCTGGCCGTGGTGGGCACCCGCCGGCCCACGGCCTACGGGCGCCAGGCGGCCGAGGAGCTGACGTGGGGCCTGGCCCGGTCGGGCATCACCATCGTCAGCGGCCTGGCCCGCGGCATCGACGCCGTAGCCCACCGGGCGGCCATCGACGCTGGGGGACGCACCATAGCCGTCCTGGCCTGCGGCCTCGACCTGGTCTACCCGCCGGAACATGCCCGCCTGGCGCGGGAGGTCATGGAGCACGGCGCCCTGGTGAGCGACTACCCCCTCGGCACGACCCCGCGCGCCGACTACTTCCCCCGCCGCAACCGGATCATGGCCGGCCTCGGTCTGGGGGTGTTGGTGGTGGAAGGGGACATGACCAGCGGCGCCCTCAACACCGCCCGCTGGGCCGTGGAGCAGGACAGGGAGGTGTTTGCCGTCCCCGGCAGCATCTTCTCGCCCCAGAGCCGCGGCCCCCACTGGCTGCTGCAGCAGGGGGCCAAGCTGGTACAGACGGTGGAGGACGTGCTGGAGGAACTGAACCTGACCATGGTGCCCCATCAGCCTCCCCTGCCGGCGCCCGGCCCCGACGGGGACACGGAAGCGACCGTCCTGCGTCATATGGGTAGGGAGCCACGCCATGTGGACGAGGTCTGCCGGCTGAGCGGCCTGCCCATAGCGACAGTGAGCAGCGCGTTGGCTATGCTGGAGCTGAAGGGGCTGGTGAAGCAGGTGGGCATCATGACCTACGTGCGCGCCCACACCCTGAGCGGGGGCGGACTCTAGCCATGGCCCAGCGCAACGGCCACGACGTGGTGGTGGTCGAGTCGCCGGCCAAGGCCCGCACCATCGCCAACATACTGGGGAGGCAGTATAAGGTCCTGGCCTCCCTGGGCCACGTCCGTGACCTGCCCAAGCGGGAGTTGGGGGTGGACATCGAGGCCGGCTTCCAGCCCCGCTACGTGGTCATCCGCGACAAGGAGAAGGCCATACGCCAGATCCGCGAGGCGGCCCAGCAGGCGGGCACCGTCTACCTGGCCACCGACCCCGATCGAGAGGGCGAGGCCATCGCCTGGCACCTGCTCCATGCCGCCGGCCTCCTGGGGCGTCCATACCGGCGCGTGGTGTTCCACGAAATAACTCCCCAGGCAGTCCGGGAGGCCTTCCGCAACCCCCGCGACATCGACATGCGCCTGGTGGAGGCCCAGCAGGCACGCCGCGTCCTGGACCGGCTACTGGGCTACAAGCTCAGCCCCTTCCTGTGGCGCAAGGTGAAGCGGGGCCTCTCGGCCGGCCGCGTGCAGTCGGTGGCCCTCCGCCTCCTGGTGGAGCGGGAACGGGAGATCGAGTCCTTCGTCCCGCGCGAATACTGGACCATCGAGGCCCTTCTGGCCAAAGACGGTGCCTCCTTCACGGCGCGGCTGGTGGGCTACCTGGGCCGCCGCCAGAAGCTGGAGATCCCCAACGAGGCCGAGGCCCAGCGCCTGGTGGCCCTCCTCCGCTCCTCCCACTACCGAGTGGAGGCAGTGGAGAGGAAGGAGCAGGCCAGGCGGCCGCCACCCCCCTTCATCACCAGCACCCTGCAACAAGAAGCGGCGCGGCGCCTGGGTTTCTCGGCCCAGAAGACGATGGTCATCGCCCAGCAGCTCTACGAGGGGGTGCGGCTGGGAGCCCAGGGCGAAGTGGGCCTCATCACCTACATGCGCACCGACTCCACCCACCTGGCCGAGACGGCCCTCGAGGAGGTGCGGGACTACATCCGTCAGCAGATTGGGGCCGAGTTCCTGCCCCGCGCCCCCCGTCAATATAAGACCAAGGTGAAGAACGCCCAGGAGGCCCATGAGGCCATTCGCCCCACCTCGGTACGCCGCGACCCCGAGTCGCTCCGCCCCTACCTTACCGACGACCAGCTGAAGCTCTACACCCTCATCTGGCAGCGGACCCTGGCCTGCCAGATAGCGGACGCCCGTTACGAGGCCCGCTCGGTGGAGATCGCCGCTCGCCCTTCCAGCGGCGAGCCACTCCTCTTGCGGGCCAGCAGCTCCGTCCTCCTTTTCCCTGGCTACCGTCAGCTATACATCGAGGGTAGCGACGATGAGGAGGACCAGGACGGGGCCGGGGCCATACCGGAGCTCTCGCCAGGAGACGTGCTGGCCCTCCTCGACCTGACCCCGCGCCAGCACTTCACCGAGCCGCCGCGCCGCTACTCGGAGGCCTCCCTCATCAAGGCCCTGGAGGAGAAGGGCATCGGCCGGCCCAGCACCTACGCCGTCATCATCGCCACCCTCCTAGAGCGTGGCTATGTGGAGAGGGAGGGGCGCCAGCTACGCCCCACCGACCTGGGGCGGCTGGTGAACGACCTGCTGGTCCAGCACTTCCCCGAGTTCGTGGATGTGGACTTCACCGCCGAGATGGAGGACAGGCTGGACGAGATCGCCCGCGGCGAGCGGCCCTGGCAGCCTGTGGTGCGGGAGTTCTACGCCCCGTTGGAACAGGCCCTGGCCAGGGCCGAGAAGGCCCCCAAGGCCACCGAGGCCACCGACCAGACCTGCGAGGTGTGTGGGCATCCCATGGTCATCCGTTGGGGGAGGCGGGGACGCTTTCTCTCCTGCTCCGGCTTCCCCGAATGCAGGAATGCCCGCCCCTTGGAGGGAGAGGAACCGCCCCAGCCAGCGGAAGAGGCATGCCCCGAGTGCGGCGCGGCCATGGTGGTGAAGCGCAGCCGCTATGGGCCCTTCCTGGCCTGCTCCCGCTACCCGGCCTGTCGCGGCCGACGCCCCTACCTGGTCAGCACCGGTGCTGCCTGCCCCAAGTGTGGGGGCGACCTAGTGGAGCGCCGCAGCCGCCGTGGCCGCCCATTCTACGGCTGCTCTCGCTACCCCCAGTGCGATTTCGTGGTCTGGCGCCGCCCTCTGGCCACGCCCTGCCCCCAATGCAGGGGCCTGCTGGTGGCCGATGGCCGCGAGGGCGCCCGCTGCACCGCCTGCAGCTGGCGTGGCGCCGCCCCCGTGGCACCCTGAGGTCAAGGCGCCATGACCGACTGGCAATGGGCCGAGGCCTACCTGCGCCACCTGGCGTCCGAGCGGAACCTCTCGCCCTACACCGTCCGCAACTACCGCAACGACCTGGGCCACTTCTTCCAGTTCCTGGCACGGCAAGGGCTGGACCTCGCCTCCCTGACCCGTCAGGACTTCCGCCTCTACCTCTCGGAGCTGCACCAGCGGGGGACAGCGCCGGCCAGCGTGGCCCGCAAGGTCAGCACCGTCCGCTCGTTTTACCGCTTCCTGGTGCGGGAGGGGGCACTCCCCGCCAGTCCCTTGGAGCAGGTGCGGGGCCCCAAGCGGCCCCGACGTCTGCCCAGCTACCTCACCTACCAACACGTGGCAGCCCTCATCGAGGCAGCGGACGACGATTCCCCCCAGGGACTGCGCGACCGCGCCCTGCTGGAGCTGGTGTACGCCGCCGGCGTGCGCCTTAGCGAGGCGGTGGGCCTGGACCTGGACGACGTGGACCTGGAGGAGGCCACCGCCCGGGTACTGGGGAAGGGCGGCAAGGAGCGCATCGTCCTGCTGGGGGCACCGGCGGTGGCCGCCCTGCGCCGCTACCTGGCCGAGGGCCGCCCTACCCTAGCGCGGGACTCCCGCCAACGGGCCCTGTTTCTCAACCGGGACGGCCAGCGGCTCTCGGGACGCTGGGTCCAGGAGCTGGTCAAGAAGTATGCCCAGCGGGCCGGTATCGAGAAGCGCGTCTGGCCCCACCTATTGCGCCACAGCTTCGCCACTCACCTGCTGGACGGCGGCGCCGACCTGCGAGTAGTCCAGGAGCTTTTGGGACACGCCACCCCCACCAGCACCCAGGTATACCTGCACGTGACCCAGGAGCGACAGCGCCAGCGCTACCTAGATGCCTTCCGCCACCGTCGGGGCCGGCGGCCGACCGCCGAGAGCTGAGGCCACCCGCGCCTCCCTCCGCCTCCTCGCCATCTGCCCGAAGAACCGGAGCAGGGGCCGCAGCGGCCCTAGCATACGCACCAGGCCCTGATAGGTCACCTCGCCTCGGATGAGGCGACAGAACAGGCGCCAGAAGTGCTCGCTGCGGGCGAGAAGGGCCACATAGGGCGGCGGCGCGAAGTGAAAGGCCTCGTGCAGGTCCCGCGACAGCTCCAGCTCGGGCCCGATGAGGCGACGGACGGCTTCCACGTAGGGCTGCAGGTCAGGCGACCGCCCCTCCAAGTAGGACATTAGGGCCTCGGCAGCCAGCCTGGCGCTGAGGAAGGCCATATGGATGCCCTCGCCCGAGAGGGGGTCCACCAGGCCAGCCGCGTCACCCACCAGCAGCACCGGACCCCTGGCCAGGGGCGAGCCGGGACGCCGGAGGGGCAGGTGGTGCCCCCGCAGTCCCCAGAGGTTCGCGGGCGAAAGGCCGTAACGGTGGCACAGCGCCTCCAGCTTGGGCCGCAGGGTGGAGGCGGCATACTTCCAGGCGCCCACCCCCACGTTGAGGTGGTCCCCCTTGGGGAAGACCCAGCCATAGCCTCCGGCCAGGCCCCCAAGATCCAGGGCCACCAGCTCCCGCCACTCTTCCAGAACGGTATCGGGTGCGGAGGCGTTGCCCTCCAAGGCCACAGCCTCCTCGTAGGTATCGCGGGCTCCCAGCACCCGCGAGGCCAGGCCGTTGGCCCCGTCCGCTCCCACCACGGCGCCGGCCCGGTAGGCGGCGCGGGCGCTCCGCACCGTGACGCCGGTGCCGTCCGTCTCCAGCGCCAGGGCAGCCTCGCCATCGTGCAGGTCGGCGCCCGACTCTGCCGCCGCGCCGGCCAGGAACGCGTCCAGGCGGGCACGACGGGTCATATAGGTCAGGGGCAGCGGGTGCCAGCGGTCGAAGTGCGGGCCCAGCGCCAGGGAGAACCGCGCGCCGTAGACCGTCCGCTCCACCACCGGCGCGAGGTCCAGGGGTGCCCATGAGCTGGCCCGCAGGGTGACCCCGCCGCCGCAGGGCTTGTCCCTGGGCAGCCTGGCCCGTTCCATGACCAGCACCCTCGCGCCTGCCCTGGCCAACAGCAGGGCGCAGGTCGAGCCGGCCGGGCCTGCCCCCAGGACGATCACGTCATAGTCCCTCACGCTTCACCTCGCCGCCGAGGCTAGGACGGCCAGGGCCACATCGGCCATCACCTGGTAGCCACGGTCGTTGGGGTGTATACCGTCGGCGGAGACGAGCTCAGCGCCGTGGCCCTCGAAGGGCGGGAAGACATCGGCCACCAGCACTGCATGCCTCTGGGCCACGGCCTTCAGCACGTCGTTGACCCCCTCGGGCACCGGCGTCCCCGCCTCCCCCTCGAGGGCCAGGTCGCCCAGCGGGCCCACGTTGGGGTCGCGGCCCGAGAAGGGGTTGTAGAGGGTGAAGAGGACGATGGCGGCCTGGGGCAGGGCCTCCCGCAGGAGGGAGAGGACGGTGTCCAGGTTCCGCTCGAGGGAGTCGAGGGTGACGCGGAACAGTCCCAGGCACTCCTGCGAGGAGAGAAAGGCGGCCCGGTCGGCGCAGCGGCCCCGGGCCACGTAGTTGAAGAAGAGGTCGAGCATGTCGTTGCCGCCTATGGTAATGGTCACCAGGCGCACATCGTTATCGGGACGGTCGTCGGAGTCGCGCGCCCGTATCTCGGCCAGGGCCTGCTCCAGGTGGCCATGCTCCATGAGCTCGCCGCTGGTATCGCCGCCGTGGCCCAGGTTCAGGACCTGGGTGCCCTCCCCCAACGCCTGGGCCAGCAGCGCCACGAAACTGTGCCCCGGTGTGGAACCGGTCCCCACCGTGAGCGAGTCCCCCAAGGCGATGTAAGAGCCGCCGCGGGGGGACGGCGTGGGCGTCGGCGCGGAGGGAGGGGCCGCCGGAACGGTGGCGGGCGTCCGCCCAACGTCGGCACGTCGGGGCGTGGGCGTCGGCGAGGGAGCCAGCGTCGGGGAAGGCGACCCGGCAGGCGAGGGGGTGAGGCCGAGGCCCGACGCCAGCTCCTCTCCCAGCGGCTGCGGGGCGGATGCCGGCAGCCCTCCACCGCCGAGCCCACAGGCGGCCAGCAGCCATAGGAGAGGAAGGGAAAGCCAGAGCCAGCGCCTGCTGATGCCGCCCCCCTAGAGGCGCGAGACCACGGCCAGCGTCGCCGCCCAGAAAAGCACCTGCATCAACACCCCTCCACTCAGCAACAGGTGGGCGGCGGCCCGCTCCCTCAGGTGCAGGACAAGGCCGGCACCCACGTTCACTCCCAGCAGGGCCAGGGCAGTAGCCGGCAGCTTGAACAGCTCCTTCTTGGAGACTAGGTCCTGGTCTGGCCCCAGGGGAGGCAGCACATAGTTCACCTGCTCCGATAGCCCGGGGTAGATGGCGCACAGGTAGGCGAGGAGGCCCACCCCCAGGGCCAGGCCCAGGGCCAGCAGCACCCCTACGGCACGGTCGCCGAACAGGGGCAGGGCCGCAGGTCCCAGCCGCTCGGAGCGAACCTGGGCGGCGGGGTAGCCCCGCCTGCTGGTGGCCAGGCGCCTGGCCTGGGCCACGAAACGCACCGGGTCAGCGGGGGAAAGGACGTAGGTGGCGTCCTCTGTCCGCACCCGCACCAGCGACCCCTTGCGCCAGCGGGTGGCGAAGGCCAGCACCTCTGCGGCCTCGGCGGCGCGACCACGTCCGGCCCGTAGGCCCCACCAGGCCAGGCCCGAGACCCGCGGCCGCTCGTCCAGGCTGGCCACCTCTCGCACCGCCGACCAGGGCACCAGGTGCCACACCAGGCCAAAGCGGATGCCCAGGTGCTCGCTGCTGAGGACATAGCACAGTGTGCGGCAGGCGTAGGCCCAGTAGGCGAAGGCCAGACCTGCCGCCACCAGGAGGCCGGCGCCGAGGTAGCCCAGGAACCGCGACCATGATATGGGCCAGTCGGCCACCCTGTAGGCCAGCAGGCCGGCCAGGGCGAAGCAGCCCAGGGACAGGACGGCGGCGAAGAGGGCCCCTCGCCAGGTGCCCGGGCGCTCGGAAGCTAGGTCCTCACCTTCGAATAGCACGGCGTGCACCAGTGCCGGTACTTGGGGTGCCGGCCGCGGATCACCTGGAAGTACAGCTCCTGGAGCTTGGCCGTCAGGGGGCCGCGGCGGCCGTCGCCCACGGGGCGGTGGTCTATCTCGACCACCGGCGTGATGTGGGCGGCAGTACCAGTCATGAACACCTCGTCGGCCACGTAGAGCTCGCTGCGGTCGATGGGCCGCTCCACCGTCTCCACCCCCAGCTCCTCACGGGCCAGGGTGATGACCGTGTCGCGGGTGATGCCCACCAGGATGTTGTCCGAGGGGGGCGGCGTCACCAGCTTGCCGTCCTGGACGATGAAGATGTTCTCGCCACTGCCCTCGGACACATGGCCCCGCTCGTCGAGCATGATGGCCTCGTCGAAGCCGTTGAGATTGGCCTCCGTCTTGGCCAGGGCCGAGTTGGCGTAGATGCCCGTTATCTTGGCCCGGGCAGGGATGCCGGTGTCCTCCACCCGTCGCCAGGAGGAGGTGCAGCAGCGGGCACCCTTCTCCACATCCAGGTATGGGCCGAAGGGGGCCACGAAGATGAGGAAGTCGTCCTCCAGGTTGTGCAGCCTGACCCCCAGCACCTCGGAGCTCTTGTAGGCCAGGGGCCGCACGTAGACGTCCTCCTGGAAGCCGGAAAGCTCCACCAGGCGGGTGGTGATGGCCGCCAGCTCCTCGTCATCGTAGGGCAGGTCGATGAGCATGATGCGGCAGCTGCGGCGCAGTCGCTGGTAGTGCTCCCTCATGCGGAAGAGGTAGACCTGGCCCTCCTCCTCGTTCCAGTTGCCGCGGATGCCCTCGAAGACGGCGGTGCCGTAGTTGAAGGCATGGGTCATGACGCCGATCTTGGCCTCGGACAGGGGCACGAACTGGCGGCGGAAGTAAGCGTAGGGCGTTCCCATGCCTCCCTCTCCTGTCAGGCGATGGCCGGCTGCCCCAATTATACGGGGCCGAAGCTCGCGGGGGCAAACCCGGTTGACCGGCCCCCGGCGGGACGGGTATTTTGGCCTTGCCCCATGAGCGTCCGCTTGAGGCTCGGCGAGCTGGAGCTGGTGGTGGTCAGCGACGGCCCCATCCGCTTCGACGCCGGGGCCATGTTCGGCGTGACCCCCCGCGTCCTCTGGGAGCCCCTGGTGGGCCCCCTGGACCAGCAACACCGCCTCGCCCTGGGCCTCAACTGCCTGCTGGTGCGCTCCCGCGGCCGGACGGTCCTCATCGAGACGGGCGTGGGCACCAAGCGCGCGTCGCGCAGCCCCGCCGGAGCTGGACTGGAGGAGACGGGGCAGCTACTGGAGGCCCTGGCCCGGGAGGGCGTCGGGCCCCGGGACGTGGACGCGGTGGTCAACACCCACCTCCACTTCGACCACGCCGGCGGCAATACCAGGCTGGAGGACGGCCGGCCGGTGCCCACCTTCCCCCGCGCCCGCTACTTCGTCCCCAAGGGGGAGTGGGAGGAGGCCCAGCGTCCCAACGAGCGGACCCGCGCCACCTACCTGCCCGAGAACTTTGAGCCGCTGGACGATGCGGGCCTGGTGGAGCTGGTGGAGGGCATCTTCGAGGTGGCACCGGGGGTGCGCATGGTCCCTGCCCCTGGCCACACCGCCCACCACTACCTGGTGGAGCTGGAATCGGACGGGGAGCTGGCCATCTACCTGGGTGAGGTGGCCCAACACCCCCTGATGCTGGAGCGAGTGGCCTGGCTCTCGGCCTTCGATGTCCTGCCCCTGGTGAACCTGGAGACCAAGAAGAGGGTCATCGAGAAGGCCCTGGAGCGGCGCGCCCTCCTCATCGCCGTCCACGCGCCCTACCCGGGCCTGGGGCGGCTGGTGCTGGAGGACGACAGGCGCCGTTGGCTGCCCCTTTCGGCCCAAGGCCATGAGTGACAGCACCCTCCTGCGCACGCCTCTCTACGACGAGCACCTACGGCTCGGGGCGCGCATGGTGCCCTTCGCCGGCTGGGAGATGCCCCTGCAGTACAGCGGCATCATCGAGGAGCACCACGCCGTCCGACGGTCGGTGGGGATGTTCGACGTCTCCCACATGGGCCGTTTCGAGGTGCGGGGGCCAGGCGCCGCCAGCGGCCTGCGCCGCCTGTGCACCTACGCCGTCGACCGCCTGTCACCGGGCCAGGGGCATTACTCCTTCCTATGCAACGAGGCGGGCGGGGCCCTGGACGACATCTACGTTTTCCGGCTGGCCCAGGACAGGTTCCTGGTGGTGGCCAACGCCGCCAACGCCGCCAAGGTTTGGGGCTGGCTGCTGTCGCACCTGCCGCCTGGCGCCGAGCCTGTCGACCGCCACCGCGGCACGGCCATGGTGGCCGTGCAGGGGCCGCGGGCGGTGGCCACCTGTGCCACGGCCCTCTCACCGGCGCTGGCATCCCTGCCCAGGCGCGGCTGCGCCGAGCTACCCTGGGGCGAGGGGGCCCTCTTCGCTTCCCGAACCGGCTACACCGGCGAGGACGGGCTGGAGCTGGTGACCGAGGCCGAGGCGGGGCCGGCCCTCTGGCGGCGCTTGCTGGAGGCGGGGGTGACGCCCTGCGGGCTGGGTGCCCGCGACACCCTGCGCCTGGAGGCAGCCCTACCCCTCTACGGGCAGGACATCGACGAGGGGGTGAACCCCTTCGAGCTGGGCCTCTCCTTCGCCGTGAGCCTGGACGACGGCGCCGACTTCATCGGGCGCGAGGCGCTGCTGCAGGTCCGGGACGAGGGGCCGCGGCGCCTCCTGGCCTGCCTGAGGGCCACCGAACGGGGCATCATGCGGGCCGGCTACCCCATCTATCACCAGGGCCAGGAGGTGGGGAAGGTCACCAGCGGCGGTTATTCCCCGAGCCTGGGCACCAGCATCGGCCTGGGCTTTCTGCCGCCCCCCTTGGCGAAAGTGGGGACAGCCCTTACAGTGGGCGTGAGGGGCCAGCCCCTGCCGGTGCAGGTGGTGCCCAGGCCCTTCTATCGACCGCCCCGGCCATGAGCACCAGAGGAGGCGACGAGTGCCCAGCCCCAAGGACCGACGCTACACCAGGGAACACGAATGGGTGCTGGTGGAGGACGGCGTGGGCACCGTGGGCATCACCGACTACGCCCAGGACCAGCTGGGCGATATAGTTTATGTCAAGCTTCCCCCGGTGGGGACGCCCGTGCGGCAGATGGAGCCCTTCGGCGAGATCGAGTCGGTCAAGGCCGTCTCCGACCTCTTCGCCCCCGTATCGGGCGAGGTGGTGGAGGTGAATGCTGAGCTGGAGGAGAGGCCGGAGCTGGTCAACCTGGACCCCTACGGCCGCGGCTGGATGATAAGGGTCCGCCTGTCGGACCCCTCCGAGACGGAGCGTCTCATGACGGCCGAAGAATACGACGCCTATGTGGCCCAGGAGGCCCAGGCCTAGGCCATGAGCCACAGCTCCCCCCACCCCTACATACCCAACACCGACGAGGACCGGCGGCACATGCTCTCGGTCATCGGCGTCGAGAGCGTCGAGGACCTGTTCGCCGACATCCCCGCCGGCCTGCGCATCGACGGGCTACGGCTGCCAGCGGGCCTCTCGGAGGCCGAGCTGTTGCGGGAGCTGACCGCGCTGGCCGGACACAACCGTTACCCCGGGCAGGACGGGCTGGCCTGCTTTCTGGGGGCCGGCGCCTACCGTCACTTCGTGCCCAGCGCCGTCCTGCAGGTGGTAGCGCGCTCCGAGTTCTACACCGCCTATACCCCCTACCAGCCGGAGATCTCGCAGGGGACCCTTCAGACCATGTTCGAGTTCCAGAGCATGGTCTGCGAGCTGCTGGGGATGGACGTGGCCAACGCCGGCATGTATGACGGCGCCAGCGCCCTGGCCGAGGCCTGCCTCATGGCAGCGGCCGTCACGGGACGGCGGCGCATCGCCCTTCTGGCCACCGTCCATCCGGGCTACCAGGCCGTGGTCCGCACATACGCCTTCGGCCGCGACCTGGAAGTGGACCTGGTCAGCCCCCAGCGCCCCGAGGTGGGGGAAGAGCACGCCTGTCTGGCGGTCCAGTCGCCCAACTTCTTCGGCTATCTGGAGGACATGGGCGCCCTGGCCGAGGCCGCCCATGCCGCCGGCGCCCTGCTGGTCACCAGCACCGACCCCATCTCCCTGGGCCTCTTCAGGCCGCCGGGGAGCTACGGCGCCGACATCGCCACCGCCGAGGGCCAGCCTTTGGGCTGCTCCCTCTCCTTCGGTGGCCCCTACCTGGGCCTTCTGGCCAGCCGCAAGGAGCTCCTGCGCTACCTGCCCGGTCGCATCGTGGGCCGGACCATCGACCGCAGCGGCCGCACCGGCTACGTGCTGACCCTGCAGGCACGGGAGCAACACATCCGCCGCGAGCGGGCCACCTCCAACATCTGCACCAGCCAGCAGCTGGTGGCCCTGGCCGCCACCGTCTACCTGGCCCTCCTGGGGCGTCGCGGGCTGCGCCGGGTGGCCGAGCTGTGTTACCACAAGGCCCACTACCTGGCGGAGCGCATCGCCGCCCTGCCCGGCTACTCGCTGCCCCTCTCGGGGACCTTCTTCAAGGAGTTCGTGGTCCGCTGTCCGCGGCCTCCCGCCCAGGTCAACGAGGCGTTGCTGGAGCGGGGCATCATCGGTGGGCTGGACGTCTCGCAGCATATCGAGAACGGCATGCTGCTCTGCGTCACCGAGCTCAACACCCGTCAGGAGATGGAGCGGCTGGTGGACGCCCTGTCCGCCCTCTCGCCGAGGTGAGGCCATGGCCTATCGGGTGGGCGAACCTGATCCCAGGGCGGACGACATAGGGTCCCTCCTCACCTTCGACCGCTCGCGCCCGGGACGCAGGGGCGTCGACCTTCCGCCCCTAGACGTGCCCGAGGCCGAGCCGCCGCCCGAGGACCTGCTGCGGGCCGACCTGCGCCTGCCCGAGATGTCCCAGAACGAGGTGGTCCGCTACTTCCTCGCCCTGTCGCGCCTCAACTACTCGGTGGACACGGGCTTCTATCCCCTCGGCTCCTGCACCATGAAGTACAACCCCAAGGTCAACGAGGAGGCGGCCCGACTGCCCGGCTTCCTGCACCCCCACCCCCTCCAGCCCCAGGCGACGGTCCAGGGCGCCCTGGCACTGCTGCACCGCCTGCAGTCCTACCTGTGCGAGGTGACGGGGATGGACGCCTGCAGCCTCGCCCCCGCCGCCGGTGCCCAGGGGGAGCTGGCCGGCATGCTGATGGTCAAGGCCTACCTGCGGGACCGGGGGCAGGAACACCGGCGCAAGGTCCTGGTGCCCGACTCGGCCCACGGCACCAACCCCGCCTCGGCGGCCATGTGTGGCTTCCAGGTGGTAACGGTGCCTTCAGACCGGGACGGCAACGTGGACATGGCCTTCCTGGAGGCCGAGCTGGACGGCTCGGTGGCCGCCATGATGCTCACCATCCCCTCCACCCTGGGGCTGTTCGAGCCCAACATCGTCCGCATCGCCGAGCTGCTGCACCGCCACGGCGCCCTGCTGTACGGGGATGGCGCCAACCAGAACGCCTTCCTGGGCCGAGCCCGCTTCGGCGACATGGGCTTCGATGTGGTCCACCTCAACCTGCACAAGACCTTCTCCACCCCCCACGGCGGCGGCGGCCCAGGGGCGGGGCCTGTCTGCTGCAAGTCCTTCCTGGCGCCCTATCTGCCCTCGCCGGTGGTGGAGGAGGCCGATGGTGGCTACCGCCTGGCACAGCCAGAGCGCAGCATCGGCAAGCTGACGGCCTTCTGGGGCAACTTCGGCGTGCTGGTGCGGGCCTACGCATACATCCGCGCCCTCGGGGCCGAGGGGCTGCGCGCGGTCTCCGAGAACGCCGTCATCAACGCCAACTACGTCCGGGCACGGCTCAAGGGGGCCTACCACCTGCCCTACGACCGCACCTGCCTGCACGAGGTGGTCTTCTCGGCCTCGCGGCAGAGGGCCAAAGGCGTGAAGGCCCTGGACATCGCCAAGCGCCTCATCGATTACGGCTTTCACCCTCCCACCATCTATTTCCCCCTGATCGTGCCCGAGGCCCTCATGATCGAGCCCACCGAGACCGAGTCGCGGGAGAACCTGGACGCCTTCTGCGAGGCCATGCTGGCCATCGCCCGTGAGGCCGAGGAGCGGCCGGAGCTGGTGCGGGAGGCGCCCCATACGACGCCCATAGCCAGGCTGGACGAGGCCACCGCCGCCCGCCGCCCTGTTCTGCGCTGGCGACCGCCGGAGGAGGGGTGATGCAGCTCCCGGAGCTGAACCCGCCGCCGCGCCTGCTCCTGGGTCCGGGGCCGTCCAACGTCCATCCCCGCGTCTACCGCGCCATGTTGGCCCCCGTCATCGGCTACCTGGACCCTGACTTCCTGCAACTGCTCAGCGACACCCAGCTGCCGCTGCGGGCCGTTTTCCGGACCCAGAACGAGCTGACGCTGCCCATCTCCGGCACGGGTAGCCTGGGCATGGAGGCCGCTATCTACAACGTGGTGGAGGAGGGCGACACGGTCATCGTCTGCGTCAACGGGTTCTTCGGCACCCGCATGGCCGATATGGCCCGCCGCTGCGGCGCCCACGTGGCCACGGTGGAGGCCGAATGGGGAGAGGCCATCGCCCCCGAGCGGGTGGAGGAGGCGCTGCGACGCCACCCGGGGGCCAAGGCGGTCTGCATCGTCCACGCCGAGACCTCCACCGGCGTCCTGCAACCCCTCGAGGACATCGCCCGGGTCTGCCGCGGGCACGGCGCCCTGCTCATCGTCGATGCTGTCACCTCCTTGTCGGGGGCACCGCTGGAGGTGGACGCCTGGGGACTGGACGTGGTCTACAGCGCCACCCAGAAGTGCCTTTCGGCACCGCCGGGGATGGCGCCCATCACCTTCGGCCCGCGGGCGGTGGAGGCCATCCAGCGTCGGCGCGAGCCTTGCCGCAGCTGGTATGTGGACGTCTCCATGTTGCGGGACTACTACGGCGGGCCCC
>DATLZD010000028.1:0-19651 GCA_035574155.1 Dehalococcoidia bacterium
CCTGGACCCGCCGCACGATAAAGCCCGCCTCCCCCGCCAGGTGCAGCAGCTCGCTCAAGCGGAAGTAGCGGGGATGGGACCGGTCCCGCAGCCGCTCCAGGCGGTCCTGGTAGCGGGCCCGGACCTCCTGCTCGTGGGACACGATCTCCTCCAGGGCCAGCCAGCCGCCGGGCCTGCAGACCCGCCACAGCTCGACCAGCACTTCCAGCGGCCTAGGAAAGTGGTGGAACGGCCGGCCGCAGGTCACCAGGTCGAAGGTCTCGTCCGGAAAGGGCAGGTCGGACGAGAGCCCGTCCAGCCGCACCAACTCCACGTTCGGGGGTCGGCGCCACCGCGGGGGCAGGTCGTCCCGCTGGACGGCCACCAGACGACGGACCTTTGGGGCCAGGGCCCGGGCCAGGACGCCGGGGCCCAGCCAGACGTCCAGGGCTTGGGCGTCGGGCGGAGGGGCGACGAAGCGCACGAAGCGCCGCAATCGGCGGGGGTCGGCCACCACTCTGGAGACCAGCATGGGCCGCCCCGATGTTAACCGCGCCACGGGCACCTGTCCAGCGCCCGCTCCAAGGCAGGCGACTCCACAGGCCCGAGTGACCCATCGGGCGCTGCAGCCTCCGGTGGAGGCTCCGGTACCTGCGCTGCACCGTGGTCGGGGTGGGCGGATTTGAACCGCCGGCCTCCTGGCCCCAAACCAGGTGCTCTACCAGGCTGAGCTACACCCCGACCCCGTCCCCACTCTAGGCAAGCCTCCCGGGGCAGTCAAGGCTTTCTCGGGACGTAACGCCCAACGCCCCCTATACTCGTATATAAGGTTGTGAGGCTACTCCTCGCGACACTCCTGCTCCTGGCCATAGCCCTCTCCGTGGCCGACGGCGCCGGCATCGCCCGCGCCCAGGACCGGCAGCGGCTAATGGAGGCCCACTTGAAGGCCGCTGACCCTCCCCGGCCCCCGGCCAAGCTGGACTCATCCCTCTACTCTCGATTGGCCCATCCTGCCGCCGAAGCCCTGAGCGTGCCGCAGGCCCTGCCGGGCAGCGAGCTTGTCCAGGTGGAGGTGGAGGCCACACGCGGCAGCGAGGACGAGGTGCACGTGGCCATCCAACGCCTGGGGGGAGAGGTGCAAGCCAGCCGTGGGCCCCTAGTTCAGGCCCTGATGCCCCTCGGCGCCCTGGCAGAGCTGGCACAGGAGCCGGCGGTGGTGGCGGTGCGGCGCCCCCTGCGCCTGCGTCCCCAGGCCATCGTGTCCGAGGGGACCTCCCTCATGGGGAGCGGCGACTGGCAGCGGGCCGGCCTCAGCGGACGCGGTGTCAGGGTGGGCATCGTCGACACCTTCGGCGGCTACCAGCAGCTCCTGGGCAGCGAGCTGCCGGCCAACGTCGTCTTCCGCGACTTCACCAGCCCCCGGCCGCCCGACCCGTGCGACTCCCCCACCCTGACCCGTCACGGCACGGCCGTGGCCGAGATCGTGGCCGACGTCGCCCCCGGCGCCCAACTCTTCCTGGCCCAGGCCGACACCAGCCTCGAGCTGGCCCAGGCGGTGGACTGGCTGCTGGGACAGGGAGTCCAGGTGGTCAACTTCTCGGCCGGCTTCCCGGGCGCCCGCCCCTACGGAACCATGGGCAGCTCCTTCGACATCTTCGTCGACTCGGTGGACCGGGCCGCAGGCGCCGGCGTCCTCTGGGTCAACTCGGCCGGAAACTCGGCCGACTCCCAGTGGGCAGGGAGCTGGACCGATGCCGATGGCGACGGGCTACTGGACTTCGCTCCCGGCGACGACACCGACGACCTGGCCCTGCCGTCCAACACGGTGTCCTGCCTGCTGTTGGTCCTGGTGTGGGACGACGCCTGGGGAGGGGCCTGCCAGGACTATGCCCTGCTGGTGGGCTACTTCGACTCCCGGGGCCAGCCCCAGACCATCGCCTCCGACGACCGTCAGGACTGCTCCGAGGGCGCGGTGCCCAGAGAGTTCGTGGACATCACCTCGGTGACCACGTCCGACCGGCGCCTCTACATCGCCGTGAGGAAACGACCGGACGCCCAGCCCCGACGTTTGCGGCTGCTGGTGCTGGGCGTCGGCGACCTCCAGCATGTAGTGCCGGCGGGCAGCGTGCTGCCTCCCGCCGACCGCCCCACTGCCTTGGCCGTGGGGGCTGTGCCGGTGAGCAACCCCACAGCCGTAGAGCCCTTCAGCTCTCGAGGGCCCACCTGGGACGGGCGAGTCAAGCCCGACCTGGTGGCGCCTGACCGCGTCTCCACCGTTTCCTACGGGCCAGGTGGGTTCGCCGGCACCTCGGCCTCGGCCCCCCACGTGGCAGGAGCCGCTGCCCTCCTCAAGGAGGCCAACCCTGGCTGGTCAGCCCCGCAGCTTCGCCAGTCCCTCGAGTCGCAGGCAGTCGACCTCGGCCCGCCGGGCAAGGACAACATCTTCGGCTCGGGCAGGGTACGGATGGGACCACCGCCTCCGGCTGGACCGCCCCCTGCCCCCGCCCTCGTCTCCCTGGCACCCCAGGACGCCGCGAGTGCCCGTTTGACCTGGCAGCCCCCGCAGCAGGTGGCATCTTACCGCCTCTGTGCCAGTCTGGACCCGGACTTTTCCTTCGGCGTCTCCTGTCGGGAGGTGCCCGCCAGCGAGGCGCCCGGCTCCCTGGCCGTTGGGGTGCCGTGGTGGGACATGGGCGTGGTCTACTACCGGTTACAGGCCTGCAACCCCTTCGGCTGCTCGCAGCCGGCCCCAGCCGGTGCGGTGGGTCGCCGCGTATGGCCAGGCGAGGGGGACTGGAACTTCTACCTAACGGCCGTCCCTGTCTTCGGACGGGCGCGAGTGGCAGTCTGGAACGCCAGCCCTGTCCCGGGCAAGGTCTCCGACCTGGCCCTTTGGTCGGGGGTGGCGGGCTTGGGCGGCCAGATGGTCCACGCCTGTCCCGCAGTCCCGCCCGGGCAGGGGTGCGGCCCTGTGGACATGGAGGCTCCCTCAGGTTTCGTGTCGGCCACCCAGGCCTTCCCGCCCTTCGGTGCCGCCGGCATCGCCCTTCGCCTCCTCTGAAGCGGCGGGGGCACCGCTGGCGCCCAGGTGCACGGCCCCGGGCAACTGGGCATAGCGCTCCGCCCACACCCGCACCTGTCTCCCCTCGCCCGCTCGCTGAGCCAGCGAAACGAAGCCGGCCGCGGCCAGGCACGAGTCGGCCACGTCCGGCCCCTGGCACCACACCGTCAACAGCAGGCTGCGCCGCGAGAGCCAACGGTGGACGCGCAGCACGCCCGTGACGGCCCGCAGCTCCCGCTCGAGGCGTCGGACCCGCCAGAAGAAGGGGGGCATAGCCAGCATGGAGTCCAGGTGCAGCCCGATGAGCAGCAGCACCGGCCCCCCGGGCATGGCCCTACCCCTGGCCAGGGGGCGTCGGCATGGGTGCCGGCCCCTTCTCCCGCACCAGCGAGAGGATGTCCCGAGGCCGGACCCGCATCAGCCACAGGGCCAGCACCCCCACGCCGATGACCCAGAGGTTGGTGAGCAGATGGGTGGCGATGGCGTAGGCCAGTGCCCGCTCGCTGGGGACGTCCCAGGCTGCCAGCACCCCCAACAACACCGCTTCGTAGGTCCCGATGTTCTCGAAGGTGATGGGAAAGGCCGATACCAGGTTGGCCGCGATCATCACCACGATGAAGGCCACCAGGGGCACGTCAAGGCCGAAGGCCATGCCGAACAGGGCGAAGTTGGCCACCTGGGACCCCCAGCCAACGAAGTTGAGGATCATGGCCGTCAGGAGGAGACGCCAGTTGCGCATCGTTTCCAGGCCGTCCAGGAAGCGGGGCCAGCCCTCCTGCAGCCCCGAACGCAGCCCGTGGGGCAGCCTGGCCAGCCACCGCCAGCGCGGCGCCTGTCGTGGTAGCAGGGCGCTGGCCATCACCGCCGCAACGAAGCCGCCGCCCGAGGCTGCCGCCACGCTCCACAGCAGGCCCGGCGGGACGAAGCCAAGGTCCAGCACCGCCAGCCCCACCGCCAGCAGGACCAGGAAGGTGACGCCGTCCAGCAGGGCCTCCACCACGAACACGGACGACGCCAGCCCTGCCCGCGACAGCCCGTAGCGGTTGGCCACGATCTGTATGCGTGCCACGTCTCCCGCCCTCATGGGCAGCAGGTTATTGAGCAGGTTCCCGATTAGGAAGGCGCCCAATAGGCCCCAATAGGGGGCCTGCCCCACCCTGGACAGGTAGACCTGCCAACGCAGCGTGTCCACCGCCTTGGTCACCAGGTTGACAGCCAGCGCCAGGGCGGCCCAGCCGTAGTGAGCGTCGCGCAGGGAGTCGCCCACCTTGCGGAGGTCTATCTGCCAGACCACCAGCCCCACGAACAGGCCCGTGGCCAGGACCTGGAAAGTCCAGGGGGAGCGGAGCAGGCGCAGGGACCTTCGTCGCCCAGTCGAGGCCACCGCCGTCACCTACCCGCGGCCCGCCTCGGGGGTGGCCGAGGCCCGCGCCACCGCCTCCGCGTACTCGCCCCACCAGTCGGGGGGCATCAGGACGCCGATGGCGGTCATGACCCGCTCGCGGGCAAGGCGGTCGGCCTCGTCCCGGGCCAGCCCCTCCGGCAGCGACAGGTGGAAGGGTGGACCGAAGCGGAAGACCAGGGTGATGCCCTCCTCCCAGACCGCCACCGGCAGGAAGGGGACCCCGCGCCGGGCCACTACCAGCAGAAAGAGCCCGCTGCCCCTGGGCGGCTCCACCAGCCGCCCCGAGCCCCGCGCCTCCGGCGTTATGCCCACGGGGGCCTCGTCCAGCGCCCGCAGCAGCGTGCGTAGTGCGGCCGCACGGCCCATCACCAGCTCCTCGCGTCGGGGCATCACCACCAGGTTGTAGACCTTGGCGATGCGGCGAAAGACCCAACGGATGAGGGGCAGGGGTATGGGAAAGGGACCGATGCGTCGGCCGTGCAGCTCGCTGGTGAAGGTCCAGCGGACCTCGGAGGCATCGGGACGGACGCTCCTCAAGAAGCAGCTCACCATCATCGCACAATGGTAGGGGTGCAGCCCGGGCCGGTCGAAGTGGTTCATCAGCAGCACGAAGGTTCCGGTGCGGGGGACGTGCTCCAGCCCCTCCACCCGACGCGGAAAGGGGTTCGCCTGCATCAGCAGGGCGCCATCGCCGGCGAAGGACCGCCGCCACCCCAGCAGCAATGACAGGCCGAACATGACCAGATGGGGCAGGAGACGCAGGCGCGCGTATTCGTAGCGGGGGAGGGCCTCAGCGGCCGCCGGCTGCTCCATCGTCCCGGGTTGGGCCTAGCCGCACTTATTGTAACCGCAGGAGCGGCACAGGAGGCAGCCCTCTTGATAGACCAGGAGAGCACCGCAGTCGGGGCAGGTCATCCCCGTCTCCTCGGCGGGGCGTATGGCGGGGTCGATGGGCTCCTCGGCGTTGGAACGGCCCTGCTGCGCTGGACCGAACTTCAGTTCCAGCCATCGGAATATGTAGTCCAGGACCGATGTGGCCCAAGGGATGCGGGGGTTGTTGGTGGGCCCGTAGGGCTCGAACCGGGTATTCTTGAGCTTCCGCGCCAGGTCCTCGACGGGCACGCCGTATTGGAGGGCCACCGAGGTGAGCAAGGCCACCGCGTCCATGAGGCCGGACACGGTAGAGCCCTCCTTGGCCATCTTGATGAAGATCTCGCCCGGGCGACCGTCGTCGTATAGACCCACCGTTATGTAACCTTCCTGGTCTCCCACTTGGAACTTATGGGTGATGGACCGCCGCTCGTCAGGCAAGCGTTCGCGGTAGGGCCGGGGGCGGGTAGGCGCGGCGCCCATCTCCCTCGCCACCTCCGGCGTCTCCTGCTCGGGGCCACGCACGTTGGCGGCAGCGTGGGAGAGGACCGACAGCTCCCGCGACCCCTCTCGGTAGACGGTTATACCCTTTACCCCTTCCCTGTAGGCCAACCAATAGGCCTTGGCCACGTCTTCTCTGGTGGCCTCGCGAGGGAAGTTGATGGTCTTGGAAACGGCATTGTCGGTATGTCGCTGGAAAGCGGCCTGCATGCGCACGTGCCACTCGGGGGCAATATCGTGGGCCGTCACGAACAGGCGCTTGGCCCAGTCAGGCACCTCCGGACGGTCGCGCAGTCGGCCCCCCGCCGCCAGGTAGTCCATGAGCTCCTCCGAGTAGAAACCCTCCTGCTGGGCCACCGCTACGAAGTGCTTGTTCACCTCCCGCAGGCGCGTCAGCTTGGTGGGGTCCGAAGGGTCCAGATAGTGATGGCGGAAGAAGGCCAGCGAAAAGAGCGGCTCGATTCCGGACGAGCAGTCGGCGATGATGGAGATGGTGCCCGTGGGCGCGATGGTGGTCCGCGTTGCGTTGCGGTAGGGATACCCGGGGTAGTGGCGGGACCCTTCCCAGGCGGGGTAGGGGCCGCGCTCCTCTCCCAGGGCCAGGGAGGCCTCATTGGCCTTTTCCTGGATGAAGCGCATCACCTCCTCGGCCAGGGCCAGGGCTTCCTCCGAGTCGTAAGGGATGCGCAACTGCAGCAGCAGGTCGTGCCAACCCATCACCCCTAGGCCGATCTTACGGGTCCGCTTGGTGGCCTCCTCGATCTGGGGTATCGGGTAACGGTTCATGTCGATGACGTTGTCGAGGAAGCGGACACAGACGGGCACCACCCGCGCCAGTCGCTCCCAGTCGATGCGAGGCCTCTCGCCGTCCTGCCGCACGAACCTGGCCAGGTTGATGGAGCCGAGGGTGCACGACTCGTAAGGCAGCAGCGGCTGTTCGCCGCAGGGATTGGTAGCCTCGATGCGCCCCAGGTGGGGCGTGGGGTTGTCGGCGTTTATGCGGTCCAGAAAGACCAGACCAGGGTCCCCGCACAGCCAGGCGTTCTCCACCATCAGGTCGAAGATCTGGCGGGCACGTCGGCGGCCCACTGCCTGGCCCGTGCGGGGGTTGATGAGCTCGTATTCCCTGTCCTCCTCCACCGCCCGCATGAACTCATCGGTCACCGCTACCGAGATGTTGAAGTTGGTGAGGGTGCGCAGGTCGGCCTTGAGAGTGATGAACTTCTCGATATCGGGGTGGGTCACGTCCAGGATGCCCATGTTGGCCCCCCGACGCGTGCCACCCTGCTTGATGGCCTCGGTGGCGGCATCGAACACCTTCAGGAAGGACACCGGCCCCGAGGCCACGCCCATGGTGGTCCGCACCCGGTCACCCTCCGGCCGCAGGCGCGAGAAGGAGAAGCCGGTGCCGCCACCCGTCTTGTGGATGATGGCTGTGTACTTGATGGCATCGAAGATGCCCTCGATGGAGTCCTCCACAGGCAGCACGAAGCAGGCAGCCAGCTGCTGCAGCTCGCGGCCGGCGTTCATGAGGGTGGGCGAGTTGGGCAGGAACTCCAGTCGGGCCATCAGCTGGAAGAACTCCTCTTCCCAATGGGCAGCCCGCTGCAGGTCCTCCAGGGGCTGATAGAGCAGCTCCGCCTGGGCCACGTTGTGGGCGACCCGACGGAACATGGCCTCGGGCGTCTCCGCCGGGCGTCCCTGCTCGTCC
Organism: Dehalococcoidia bacterium; assembly: GCA_035574155.1. Classification (GTDB taxonomy): domain Bacteria; phylum Chloroflexota; class Dehalococcoidia; order SM23-28-2; family HRBIN24; genus HRBIN24. The sequence continues at coordinate 7,528 of DATLZD010000028.1, forward strand.
TTGGCGAGGTAGCGGCGCTCCAGAACGATGCGGGCGTTATCGCTGAGGGCGATGTCGGCCACGGGCTATCACCCGTTGCCAGTATAACACCCTGTAGCCCTTCCCTAACGTCTATAACCGCTTCCGGCCGTCAGGACAGCTGGGCCAGCCGCGCTTCCAGCTCCGCAAGGCGCTCCCTGAGGGCCCGTTCCTGCTGCCACCGTTCGCTGACGTCACGCATGATGGCAGCGATCCCCTGCACGCGTCCGTCCTGGCCCTTGAGGAGGGTTATAGTGAACTCCACTGATAGGCGCGAGCCGTCCTTTCGCAGGGCCGGAACGGAGAGGAGTTCGCCCCGTCCGTACTTGGTCTGTCCGGTGGCCATGACCCGTCGGTAGCCCTCCCAGTGACGCTCTCGGTGTCGCTCTGGGACGATGATGTCCAGCGTCTGTCCCAGGGCCTCCTGGGAGGAATATCCGAATATCTCTTCGGCACGGCGGTTCCAAAAACGGATCACCCCTTCTCTGTCAGCGACCACGATGGCATCGCCTGCCTCGGCGACCACCTGCCAGGCCAGATCTCGTTCGTCGTTGGGCCAGCTCACGACGCTCCCAGCATCTCCTCCAGCACCTGCTTCAGGACGACGGCGTTGTTGTGCTCCTGGTCCTGGGCACTATAGACCAGGGTCACGGTCCCGTCGCGTGCCTTCTCAGCCAATTGCCGCAGCAGGGCCTGACGACCTGGTTCCTGCAGCTCTTGCCGGTAGCGCTCTTGGAACTGGGACCATTTTGCGGGGTCGTGGCCGAACCAGCGCCGCAGGTCGTCGCTGGGGGCTAGGTCCCGTAGCCAGCCCTGCAGCTGCAGAGCGCTCTTACTTAGACCACGGGGCCAGAGACGGTCCACCAAGTAACGCTCCCCGTCATCGGGGGACGGGGGATCGTAGGCGCGCTTGACCCTGATCACGAGGCTATTATAGAGCAGTCCCAACGAAGCCCAGATATAGCCCCTCGGCGGCCTGCAGGACTTATCTCAAGAGGCCTCCTTGGGCGGCAGCACCTCTCCTCGCGACGAGAGGATGCCGACGCCGGTGGCCTCCCCGGCGCTGACGGCGTCGGGATACACGCGCAGGCCATAGGCATAGGGGATGTAGGGCGGTGATACGCCCGCCCTCTCCATCATCTCCCTCCAGTTGGGGTCGCCCAGATGGGCCGCCAGGTGAAAGACGTCGCCCCGGCGGAGCCTGACCTTGGCCTCGGCCACCGCCCACAGGTGGCGGCCATCGGGCGACTGAACGGGCAGGACGACGTCCACCTCGCCGTCGAAGGATATGGGCCGGGGTTCCCCGAGGACGCGGTAGCCCTTCTGGCGCATGATATAGGGGAGCACATCGTCCAGGTCGGTCTCGATGCTCCCGCCCACCACGTTGGAGAGGGTGCCGACCTCTTTCTGGAGGGCAGCAACTGCCTGCTGTAGGCCCATCATGGCCTCCGCCAGCCTCTCTACCGCCGCCTCCAGACGGTCCAGTCGCTCCTCGCTGCGCCGCTGCGCCTCCGCCAGGGCCACGACGTTCCCGGACAGATCCCGGATCAGAGCCGGCAGCGAGAGGAGCTCCTCCGTGAGGACGTAGCGGCGCACCTCGTCGCGGAGCTCGGGGTTCTCGCGCAGGAGGCGGATGAGGTCCTGGGCGCTCCTGATCTCTTGTGCCATAGCCTCCTCAATCATATCACCGATACGGGACGTGTTGCTATCAATTTCAGTTGGACGGCTCTCGCCCTCTGATAAATATCAGAGGGGGCGGTAGGTGTCTACCGCCCCCTCCCGCTATTGGAGGCCGCAAGTGGGCCCCACGTCTGCCTCAGCCGCAGCCGGTGGTGGTGCCGCAGTTGTCGCAGCAGTAGCAGGCACCCCGGCGGACCATGATCCAGCCGCAGGCCGGACAGGGCGGCGCATCGTCGCGGCCGTGGCCGTTGGCCCTCGCCTCCACCACCGGCAGGGCCAGTTGCCTCGGCCCCTCGCGCGACAGCTTCTCCCGAACCGCAGGCGATAGCACCCCCAGCTCCTCCTTCTCCTCCTCCGACAGGAACTGCGACGCCAGCCAGCGGAATATGTAGTCCACGATGCTCTGGGCCACCGGTATCTCGGGGTTCTCGGTGCGGCCTGACGGCTCGAAGCGCATGTGACTGAACTTGTAGACCAGGTCCCGCAGCGGCACGCCATACTGCAACGCCAGGGAGATGGCCGTGGCGAAGGCGTCCATGGTCCCCGAGAGCGTGCTCCCCTCCTTGGCCATGGTGATGAAGATCTCCCCGGGCGAGCCGTCCTCGTAGAGGCCCACGGTGATGTAGCCCTCGTGCCCCTCGATAGAGAACTTGTGAGTCAGGGACCTGCGCGTGTCGGGCAGGCGGCGGCGCACCGGCCTCGGCTCCTCCTTTTTGCCCTCCACGTCCTCCTTGCGGGTGGTCAGCACCTGCACGTTCTTGGAGTTGTCGCGGTAGATGGCCAGCGCCTTCAGCCCGTGGCGCCACCCCTCGATGAAGGCCTGCTCCACGTCCTCCACGGTAGCGTCCTCAGGCAGGTTCACCGTCTTGGAAATGGCACCCGAGATGAAGGGCTGCACGGCGCCCATCATCCGTATGTGGCCCATCCAGTGGATGGAGCGCTGGCCTCCCGGCGCCTTGAAGGCGCAGTCGAACACCGGCAGGTGCTCCTCCCGCAGGTGGGGCGCTCCCTCGATGGTGCCCCGGGAGTCGATGTAGGCCATGATCTCCTCGATCTGCTCGGGGGCATATCCCAGCCGCCGGAGGGCCCTGGGCACCGCCCTGTTTACCAGGCGCATGACGCCGCCGCCCACCAGGGCCTTATATTTCACCAGCGCCAGCTCCGGCTCGATGCCGGTGGTGTCGCAGTCCATCATGAAGCTGATGGTGCCCGTGGGGGCGATGACGCTCACCTGGGCGTTGCGGTACCCGTGTTCCTCCCCCAGGGCAAGGGCCTCGTCCCAGGCCGCCTGGGCTGCCGCCACCAGCTCCCGCAGGCCGGGCACCCTCTCTGCCCAGGCAGGCTCGCCCGCCTCCGGCGCCCCGGCCAGGCGGCCATACCGCCCCAGCTCGTAGATGCGGTAGGCGTGCTCCCGGTGCTTGCGGATGACCCGCAACATGGGGTCCCGGTTGCGCTCGTAGCCGGCGAAGGGGCCCATGCGCCGGGCGATGCGGGCCGAGACGGCATAGGCGTGGCCGGTCATGAGGGCAGTCAGGGCAGCGGCGTAGGCCCGCCCCTCCTCAGAGTCGTAGGGCAGGCCCAGGGTCATGAGCAGGGCCCCCAAGTTGGAGTAGCCCAGGCCCAGCTGGCGGTAGTCCCGGGCGTTGCGCTCGATCTTCTCGGTCGGGTACGAGGAGTTATCGACGATGATCTCCTGGGCGGTGATCATGACCGCCACCGCCTGCTTAAAGGCCTCCACATCGAAGGTGTCGTCCTCCCGCAGGAACTTGAGCAGGTTGAGGGAGGCCAGGTTGCAGGCCGAGTCGTCCAGGTGCATGTACTCGGAGCAGGGGTTGCTGGCGTTGATGCGCCCCGAGTTGGGGCAGGTATGCCAGTCGTTGATGGTGGTGTCATACTGGATGCCCGGGTCGGCGCACTCCCAGGCGGCCTGGGCCATCTGCCGCAGCAGGTCGCGGGCGCGGTAGGTCTGGCAGACCTCGCCGGTGGTCACGTAGCGGGTCTGCCACTCCCCGTCCTCCAGCACTGCCCGCATGAACTCGTCGCTGACGCGGACCGAGTTGTTGGCGTTCTGGTACTGGATGCTGATCCAGAGCTCCGAGTCCAGGGAGGGGTCCCAGCCAGCCTGCACCAGGGCACGGGCCTTGCGCTCCTCCTTGGCCTTGCACCAGATGAACTCCTCGATGTCGGGATGGTCCACGTTCAGGACCACCATCTTGGCCGCCCGTCGCGTCTTGCCCCCCGACTTGATGGTGCCGGCGATGGCGTCGGCCCCTCGCATGAAGGAGACGGGCCCCGAGGCGATGCCGCCCGAGGAGAGGCGCTCCCTGGAGGAGCGCAGGGGCGACAGGTTGATGCCGGCACCGGACCCGCCCTTGAAGATCTTTCCCTCCGTCTTATACCAGTCCAGGATGGACTCCATGGAGTCCTCAATGGAGAGGATGAAGCAGGCCGAGCACTGGGGCCGCTCCTCGATGCCCACGTTGAACCAGACGGGAGAGTTGAAGCAGGCGTACTGGTGCAAGAGCAGGAACTTCAGCTCCTCCCGGAAGGTCTCCATCTCCTCCTGGGACGAGAAGTAGCCGCCCTTCTGGCCCCAGGAGGCGATGGTGTCCACCACGCGGGAGATGAGCTGGCGGACGGAGCGCTCCCGCTGGGGCGTGCCCAGGGGCCCGCGGAAGTACTTGGAGGCGACGACGTTGGTGGCCTGTTGTGACCAGGCCTTGGGGAACTCCACGTCCTCCTGCTGGAAGACGGGCCTGCCGTCGGGCCCCTCGATGAGGGCGGTGCGCCGCTCCCACTCCACCTGGTCGAAGGGGTCCACCCCCGGCCGGGTGAAGAAGCGGGCGAGGTAGTCCAGGTGCTGCCCTGTGGTCTGGCCCCGTGCCTCGATCAGCATGTGCGCCCTCCTCTGCCGCCTATGAGCCCGAGTCGCCCCGGTCCGCGACTCTCTCGTCCATTGCCACCTCCTCGCTCAGTAGCTGCGCTTGGCTGCTCGCCCGTTGCCGTCCGTAGCTGAGGCCTCTCAGGCCCTGCGTGTTCGCGCCCCACCGTCCACAAAAGTCCTGCCCCTGTGGCCTCCCTCACCAACTAAATAAGGCTTGTTGCTGGCCGTGCTCATAGCAGCCCCCTCAATGGCAGTGCCAACGCTGCATGCCCACCTTGCTTCCTACGACCACGGCTTCCAGGGCTGTCATCCCACCAGAAGTTGATGGGACACCTACCGTTATGGGTCTGGAGCCGCCTATTACTCTCGATCCCCAATGGCCACTTGCGCTTACGGGCTTGAGCTAGCAGGTGAAATACAGCAGCTGCTCTCCCAGAAATGCTGCGTGATTCTAACTGGCAGTTGTCTTCGACGCCCGGCAGCAAGCGTTGACCCGATCTCGCTTTAATGGCCATAAAGCGTGTAGCCACATAGATAGGCATCCCCGCAAAGAAGTCCGCCAGAGCAATGGCCGGCCTGACGGCCTTCGAATCTGGGTCTTTGATCACAGCTACCCACCGGCTGACTACGCCGGGCGGGCGCAGCTTCTGTCTTAACCGTGGCCAATTGACACAGTTATGATGGTCAGGATAAATGACGCATTTCACTAATGGCCCCCATCGGTTCGCCACGACCTGGCGAATTAACTTGAGCATCATCTCTTCAAGCACATAACCGTCAGCCTTGTTTCGTAGCGATTGCGGAAGCTTGCGCGTGTCCCAACATAGGGTATCGACACGCATAGCCTTGTGCTCAGCCTCCCGAACCACTAAGTCTATGAGCTTAATCGCTATGAGCTTGCGGTTTGTATCGCTGTCCAGCCGGCTCCACGAAAAACTCTTTGAGGCACTAAGAATGTTCAAGAGTTCGTTCTCGATTCTCTGAAAACCGTGCCTTTCAATGGTGACCAAGCAGACAGCACGATATGGATTTGCGTTCCAGCCCGATTCGTCCATTACGCCAATGAGCTCCACAGGCTGCGGCCGATTACCCCACATCTCGCCTTACCCTACCTAAGCGGCGCACACCGACCTTTGGCTCTAGCCTTTTCTGCCTTGTCAGGCCACGACTCCTTAACTGATCCGGCAGGAGTACCAGTTGGCCGGGGGGGACTTCGGGGCGGGGCCAGCCGGCCTTGAGGGCCTCCAGCTCCCGCTCCAGCTCGTCCACGTCGGCGAAGGCCCGGTAGACGCTGGCGAAGCGGATGTAGGCGATGCGGTCCAGCCGCCGCAGCTCCTCCATCACCAGGTCGCCGATGTAGCTGGTGGGCACCTCCGCCTTGCTCAGGGCGTAGACCTCCCGTTCCACCCGCTCCACCAGCTCCTCCAAGGCCCCGGTGGGGATGGGCCGCTTCTCGCAGGCCTTGCGGACCCCCGCCAGCACCTTCTCGCGGGAGAAGGGCTCCCGGCGGCCGTCCTTCTTCACCACCATCACGTTCTCCAGCTCCACCCGCTCCATGGTGCTGAAGCGCCGACCGCAGGCCAGGCACTCCCGCCGGCGCCGGATCCCCCCCGGCCCCGGCCGGGAGTCCATCACCCGCGACTCCGGATGGCCACAGAACGGACATTCCATACTCTCGCCCCTCGGCGAAGGCGCCACAAAGCATACCACAACATCTTGGGTCTGTCAAGCGTCTTGGCACAACATCTTGTGTTATGTCCACACCTTGTCCACAGGCCTATAAAAGTGTCAAGTAAGGCCCGCCGGTGCCCGTTATGGCCGCCTGGAGGGCCTCCCGGGGCGCCCCTCGGCCCCAGTCCGTGGACAAGCTGTGGAAATAGCTTGGGGGCGACCCGGCGGCCGCCCCCCGCCGTTGCTGCCTTCAGTCAGTTAGCGGAGAGTGACCCCCCGCCGAAGAAAGGAGGGCAGGTCGGTATCCGATAGGTTGGGCATCTCCTGCCGCAGTCGCCGCCACTCGTCGTCCTCCTGGGCCGAGGGCCGTCGCTCCCCCTGTGGCTCGAAGCCCACGGCGATGAGCGTTATCTTGACCTCGTCGTCCAGGGCGGGGTCGGTGGCGGTCCCAAAGATGATCTCGGCGTCGGGGTCCACCACCTCGGTGATGACCTGGGCAGCCATGTTCAGTTCGTGCAGGGACATGTTGCCGTTGGAGGTGAAGTTGAACAGGACACCCTTGGCGCCGTGGATGCTCACGTCCAGCAGCGGGCTACGGATGGCCGCCTGGGCCGCCTCCACCGCCCGGTTCTCCCCTCGTGCCCGGCCGATGGCCATCATGGCCGGGCCAGCGTCGGCCATGATGCGCCGCACGTCGGCGAAGTCCAGGTTGATGTCCCCGGGGACGGTGATGAGCTCGGCTATGCCCTGGATGCCCTGGCGCAGGATGTCGTCGGCCAGGAGGAAGGCCTCCTGCAGGGTCGTCTTCTGGTCGCACACGCTCAGCAGGCGGTCGTTGGGGATGACGATGAGGGTGTCCACCTCGCCCCGCAGGCGGCTTATGCCCTCCTCGGCGTTGCGGCGGCGCTTGGCCCCCTCGAAGGAGAAGGGCTTGGTCACCACCGCCACCGTCAGGGCACCCACGTGCCTGGCCACCTGGGCCACCAGAGGGGCAGCGCCGGTGCCCGTGCCGCCACCCATGCCGGCGGTGATGAACACCATCTCGGCGCCCTTGAGGGCCTCCTTCAGCTCGTCCAGGGACTCCTCGGCAGCCTGGCGCCCCTTCTCGGGGTCGCCGCCCACCCCCAGGCCCTTGGTGAGGCGGTCACCGATACGGATCTTGACATCGGCGTCGCAGCGCATCAGGGCCTGGGCATCGGTGTTGACGGCGATGAACTCGACGCCGTGGATGCCTACCTGGATCATGCGGTTGACGGCGTTGCAGCCACCACCACCCACCCCCACCACCTTGATGGCGGGGAGCCCGTCCAGCTCGCCCCGACGGCCTTCCGATGTCCTTCCTGCCATGACCCCCTCCTATCGCTTCCTCGCTGCTACTGAGGCACCAGGATCTTCAGCCAGCGCTTCAGTCGCTCCCAGAGGCCGCTGCCGGTGGCTGCGGCGCTGCCGATGCCGCTGCGGCGGCCACGGGACGGCCCCGTCCAGCCATCGCTGTAGGCTGCCCAGCGCAGGAGCCCGACGCTGGCGGCGTAGGCCGGGCCGCTGACGGCGTCGGCCAGGCCATAGGTCCCCTTGGGCAGGCCGATGCGGACCGGCACATGCAGGAGCTGTTCGGCCAGCTCGTCCAGGCCGGGCAAGGTGGCTGTACCACCGGTGAGCACCAGCCCGGCTGCGATCATGTCATCGAAGCCCGCACGGCGCACGTCCAGGTAGACCATCTCCAGGACCTCTTCCGCCCGTGCCTGGAGGATCTCAGCCAGGCGTCGGCGGGGGACGCTCTTGTGTCGCTGCCCACCGAAGGACTCCAGCTCTATCGTCTCCTCGGGGTTGATGCGGCTGGGCAAGGCAGCGCCGTAGCGCAGCTTGGCCTCCTCCGCCACCGAGAAGGGCACCCGCAGCCCCAGCACCAGGTCGTGGGTGAAGTGGTAGCCTCCCACCGGCAGGCTGGCGGTGTGGTAGGGCATCCCGTCCAGGAAGACGACCACGTCGGTGGTCCCCCCGCCGATGTCCACCACCACCACGCCGTGGCGCTTCTCCTCCTCCTCCAGCACCGCCTCGGCGGCCGCTAGGGGGGAGGCCACCAGCGCCTCCACCTGCACTCCGGCCCCCTCCAGCGCCTGGCACAGGTTCTGCACGGCGGTGACAGAGGCCGTCACCAGGTGGACCTCCACGTCCAGTCGTTGGCCGAACATGCCGATGGGGTCGCTGACGGTCTCCTGCCCGTCCAGGACGAAGGAGCGGGGCATGATGTGCAGGACCTCACGGTCGCTGGGCAGGCTGATAGCCTGGGCATCCTCCAGGGCGCGACGGATGTCCTCGTGGCGGATGGCGCGGCGGCCGCCCGGGACGGTGGCGACCCCCTTGTGGTTCAGACAGGCCAGGTGGTTGCCGCTGATGGAGACGAAGCAGGGTGGCAGACGCATGCCGCTGGCCCTCTCGGCCCGCTCGATGGAGGCAGCGATGGCCTCGGTGGCGGCCTTGATATTGTCCACCAGGCCCTTGCGCACCCCCTGGGCGGCGGCCACGCCCACGCCGAGGAGGCGGATATCCTCGTCGGGGGTGATCTCCGCCAGCAGGGTGCAGACCTTGCTGCTCCCCACATCCACAGCGCCCAGGACGGCAGACCTCTTCACGGTCCCTCCTCCTTCAGCGCAGGGCGGGGCGGTCCCCGAAGCGCAGGTCCAGCACGCGGCCCTTCAGGGCCTGGGGGCCGAACTGCCGTTGGACGGCCTGCCATACCCGCAGCTTGTAGTCCAGGCCGTTGCCGTCCCCCAAGACCACCTGGTAGCCGGCGTCGGTGCTCACCACCAGCCCGTCCTGTGCCGTGAACCGGAACCCATCGGCCCTGATCCCCAGCGACTGGGGCAGCTCCTGGCGCAGGCGCACGGCCAAGGAGATGGCTGAAGCGCTGACGCGCTCGCCCGGTTTCAGGGGCCCTCCGCCAGTCGCGTCAATTATAGTGGGAACGTCTTGCGACGGGGAGACCCCTCGCAGGACCACGCCCTCGTCGTCCACCACGTAGTTCTCGCCTCCCCTCTGCCAATAGCCCCAGGGCTGTCGCTCCTGGACGGTGATGACCACCCGCTGGGGAAACTCAGGCCGCACCTGGACCGCCTTGACCATGTCCAGCCGCGAGATGCGCCGCTCTGCCTCCTTCAGGGGCAGGCGCAGCATGCTCTTGCCCTCCAGGTCGGCCAGCGCCGCCACGTCCTCGGCCCGCAGGACCTGGGTCCCCCGAACCTCCACCGCCTGGACCCGCAGCAGCGGCGAGAGGTAGAGGCCCAGGGCCGCCGCCAGGGTGGTCACCAGGGCCAGGCCCAGAAGCAACCGACGCCAGCGCCGCCGGCGCAGCAGGAGCTGCTCGCGCTGGCCCAGTAGGACATAGGGGCGAATGGGTCCCCGCTCGCCCCTACTCCGGCGCGAAGAGGCGTCCCTGCCCCTCACGGTGTCTCTCCAGTCCCAGCTCGATGAGCCGCGTTATCAGGTCGCGGTAGCTCAGGCCGGCTGCCTCCCACAGCCGTGGGTACATGCTGATGGGCGTGAAGCCGGGGATGGTGTTGATCTCGTTGACGATGGGCTCTTCGCCCACCAGGAAGAAGTCCACTCGGGCCATGCCGGCGCAGTCGATGGCCTTGAAGGCCGCGATGGCCATCTCCTGCAGCCGCCTCTCCAGCGCCGGCGACAGGGCCACCGGTGCCACCAGTCGCGTCCCCTCCTCCAGGTACTTGGCGCGGTAGTCGTAGAACTCCCGGTGGGGCACCACCTCGCCCGGCGGCGAGGCGATGGGCTCATGGTTGCCCAGCACGGCCACCTCGATCTCGCGGCCCGCCACAGCCTTCTCCACCAGGGCCTTGTGGTCATAGCGGAACGCCTCGGCCAGGGCCTGCGGTAGGTCCCGCCAGTCCTTGACCTTACTGATGCCGACGCTCGAGCCCAGATTGGCCGGCTTGACGAAGCAGGGCAGGCCCAGGTCCTCCCTGATCTCGGCCTCTACCGCCTGCGGCTCCCTCTGCCAGCGGGCCCTGGACACCACCAGGAAGTCGGTCGTCGGGAGGCCCGCCTGGCGGAAAAGGGCCTTCATTAGCGCCTTGTCCATGCCCACGGCGCTGGCCGCCACACCGGCCCCCACATAGGGCAGGCCCAGCAGCTCCAGCAGCCCCTGGACCGTGCCGTCCTCGCCATGGGGGCCGTGGATGAGGGGGAAGACCACGTCGGCCTGCAGCAGCGCGGAAAGCACCTGGGGACGCAGGGGCGGCACAGCCCCTTCGACGGAGGGCAGAGGCCGGTAGCTGTTGAGGGGCACCGCCTTGAGGGCCTCCTCCGTCTCGCGAGGCGTGAGCCAGACCCCCTGACGGGTCACCCCGAAGGGCAAAGGCTGGAAGCGGTCGGGGTCCATGTTGGCCAGGACGCCCTGGGCCGAGACCACCGATACCTCGTGTTCCGCCGAGCGGCCACCGAAGAGGACGGCCACTCGCAGCCGTCCGGCGGCCATCAGAAGCCCTCCCCCACCAGGGTGACCTCCAGCTCCAGGTCGACGCCGAAGCGCTCCCGCACCCGCTGGCGGGCCAGGTCGATGAGGGCCTTGATGTCGGCTGCCCGGGCCTTACCCAGGTTCAGAATGAAGTTGGCGTGCTTTTCCGATATCTGGGCGTCGCCGATGCGGTGTCCCCGCAGGCCCACCTGGTCTATGAGCCACCAGGCGGGGCGGTCGGGCAGGTTCTTGAACACGGAACCTGCGTTGCGGCCAGGCGGCTGGGCCGCCTTGCGGCGAGCGTCCAGGTCCCGCACCCTACGCCTGAGGACCTGGGGCTCCCCCTCCCACAGGTGCAGGTCCACCGACAGGACCACCATGTCCCGCAGCAGGCCGCGGGTAAGGGCGCTGCCGCGGTAGCCCAGGGCCAACTCCCCCGGCCCCATCTCCACGACGCGGCCGCAGGCATCGGCCAGGCGGGCCGACACCAGGACGTCCCGCAGGCAGCCGCCGTAGGCGCCGGCGTTGTAGACCACCGCCCCGCCCACGGTGCCGGGGATGCCGCAGGCCCACTCCAGCCCTGCCACGCCAGCGAAGGCCAGACGGCGGGCGGCAGTGGCCAGGCTGGTGCCGCTGTGGGCCCGCACCAGCAGCCAGCCGTTGTCGGGCCGCGGCCCCTCCAGTCCCGTAGCCTGGTTCTCGATGACCAGGCCACGTATCCCCTCGTCCCCCACCAGGACATTGGAGCCGGAGCCCAGCACGAAGACGGGCACATCGTGCTGGTGGGCGATGACGAAGGCCCGCACCAGCTCCTCCTCGCTGCGGGCCACGAAGTAGACGTCGGCCGGGCCACCCACTCCCCAGGTAGTGTGTCGGCGCATCGGCTCCATCAGCCGCACTGGCCCCAGGCGGCGCAGCTCGTCCAGGAAGTCGCGGGTGATCATGAGGACAACGCCTCCAGGACCATTCGTCCCACCCTGTCCACATCGCCAGCGCCAACGGTCAGGAAGACGTCGCCGGGCTGCAGCTCTCGCAGCGCGGCCTCCGCCGCCTCCTCTACGCCACCCACGTAGCGGGCGGGGGGGAGCTGCACCCAAGAGGCCAACTCGGCCGCTGCCATCCCCTGGGAAGGGTCCTCACGGGCCGCGTAGGTCTCGGCCACCAGCAGCACATCGGCCGAGCGGAAGCAAGTGCGGAACCCGTCCAGCAGGTAGCGGCTGCGGCTGTAGGTGTGGGGCTGGAAGAGGCATACCAGACGCCGACCAGGGAAGCGCTGGCGGGCAGCGGCCAGGGTGGCCTCCACCTCGGTGGGGTGGTGGGCGTAGTCGTCCACTACTGTCACGCCCCGTGCTTCGCCCAGCACCTCGAAACGGCGGTGGACGCCCCTGAACTCGGCCACC
>DATLZD010000029.1:0-7105 GCA_035574155.1 Dehalococcoidia bacterium
CCCCGCCGACGCTGTGGCCCCCGCCCCAGGTAATGGGCCTCGGCCAGCTCGAGACAGACCAGAAACGCCTGCCGCAGCCTGCCACTACCTTTCGCCATGGCATACGAAGCCTATCTCCAACCCTTTTACAAGACAAGCCCAGACGGCCTTGACGGCGTCGGGGGGCGTCGTATACTCGATACGTGGCAGGCGGAGGGATCGCACAGTGGCCGAGTGCGCCCGCCTGCTAAGCGGGTGGGGGGCCAAAGCCCCCTCGCGGGTTCGAATCCCGCTCCCTCCGCCAGTCCCCGTGCCCTCTTGCGCCTCCCGGGTCACGGGCGCCCAACAAGGTCGGTCACAATGCCTCCAGGGCGGCCAGGGCCTCTTCTAGGTCCAGGTCGCCCGTGTAAAGCGCCCGGCCCACGATAGCCCCGTCCACGCCCAGGCGAGCCAGCGAGAGCAGGTCGTCCAGGCTGGAGATGCCGCCAGCGCAGATGAACTCCACGTCGGGGGCCGCGCCCTTGGCGTGCTCCAGCAGCCGCCCTATGGCCGCCAGGTTGGGGCGGGAGAGGGTGCCGTCGCGCAGGACATCGGTGTAGATGATGCAGCGGGCCCCCAGCTCCAGCAGCCGCTCCAGCAGCTGGCGGGGCGAGAGGGGCGCCTGCCGCAGCCAGCCGCGGGTGGCCACATGGCCGCCCCGGGCGTCCACCGCCACGGCCACCCGTCCCGGGAACTGGGCCAGGACCGCCGCCAGGAGGGCCTCGTCCTCCACCGCGGCCGTGCCCAGGACACAGCGCTGGGCACCCATCTCCAGATAGGCCGAAAGGTCGTCCAGGCGGCGGATGCCCCCGCCCACCTGCACAGGCACCGAGACGGCGCGCAGGACGGACTCCACCGCCCGACGGCCCACCGGGCGGCCCTCCCTGGCCCCGTCCAGGTCCACCACGTGCAGCCGCCTCGCCCCGGCGGCCTGGAAGCGGCGGGCCACGGCCGCCGGGTCGTCGTCGTAGACCGTCTGGCGGGAGTAGTCGCCCTGGAAGAGGCGCACGCAGCGCCCGCCAGCGATGTCTATGGCCGGGATGACCTCCACCTTTCCCTCCTCCCCGGCGTCACCAGTTGCATGATGACACGGCCCCGGGGGCCTGTCCACGCGGGGGACCGCGGCCCTGGGCGGGCGGGACGCGCACAGACGCTTGCGTGCGGGGCGCACCCGTGCTAACATTTGGACGGAATAGACCAGCCCGAAGGTGGGGCGACCCACCTTTTTGAATTCTTTGGGGGTGCCCGGCGGAGGCGTTGCCAGATGAAGAGCGAGTTCCTCATCGCCATAACTCAGCTGGCGGCGGAGAAGAACCTGCCCCGGGACGTGGTCCTGCGGGCGGTGGAGGCCGCCCTGGTCTCGGCCTATAAGAAGGACTCGGGCCTCCAGGGCAACATCACCGTCCGCATCGACCCCGACAAGGGCTCCGTGCACGTCTACCAACTGAAGACGGTGGTGGAGGAGGTATCGGACCCCAAGACGGAGATAGCCCTCGCCGAGGCGCGCCGTCTCAAGCCCGACGCCCAGCCGGGCGACACCATCGCCCTGGAGGTGACGCCCCAGGGGGCCGGCCGCATCGCCGCCCAGACGGCCAAGCAGGTGGTCCTGCAGCGGCTGCGGGAGGCGGAGCGGGAGAAGGTCTATGAGGAGTTCGCCGCCCGCGAGGGCGAGGTGGTCTCGGGCGTCGTCCAGCGGGTGGAGCCACGGCAGGTCATCGTGGACCTGGGCCACACGGAGGCCGTGCTGCCCGCCGCCGAGCAGGTACGCACCGAGCAGTACCGGCCGGGCCAGCGCCTGAAGTTCTACCTGCTGGAGGTGCAGCGGACCGCCAAGGGCCCCCAGCTGGTCCTTTCCCGCACCCACCGTAACCTGGTGAAGCGCCTGCTGGAGCTGGAGGTGCCCGAGGTGGCCCGGGGCATCGTGGAGGTGAAGGCCATCGCCCGCGAGCCAGGCCAGCGCAGCAAGGTGGCGGTGGCCGCCCGCCAGCCCGGGGTGGACCCGGTGGGGGCCTGCGTGGGCCTGCGGGGCCTGCGCATCCAGAACATCGTCAACGAGCTGGGCGGCGAGCGCATCGACGTGGTGGAGTGGGACAGGGACCCTGCCCGCTTCGTGGCCAACGCCCTCAGCCCCGCCCAGGTCAGCCGCGTCATCATCAACGAGGACGAGAAGACGGCCATCGTGGTGGTGCCCGACCGTCAGCTGTCGCTGGCCATCGGCAAGGAAGGGCAGAACGCCCGGCTGGCCGCCAAGCTGACGGGATGGCGCATCGACATCAAGCCCGAGTCGGTCCTGGAGAGGGTCCCCACGCCGGCCAGGGACGGCGGCCCCGCCGAGGCCCCCGTGGAGAGGAAGGAGGAGCCGCCGGCCGAGGAGCGCCGCCTCCAGCCCTGGGAGGAGGTCATCGAGCGGGAAGCGCCTGCCGCCGAAGGGGTGGAGGCAGCCCCCGTCCAGGAGGAGGCCGCCCCTGCCGAGGCCGCCCCCGAGGGCGAGCCGGCGCCGGTGGGTGCCCAGCCCCAGCGCCCCGTGATACGCTTCGCCGAGGAGGTCCTGGGGCGGTCCTCCCGCCGCCTCGAGAAGGAGGAGACCAAGGGCAAGAAGGCCAAGAAGGGCGTCCGCCGCCCCAAGGCCGAGGACGAGGAGTTCGACCTGGAGGAGCTGGAGGATCTCTAGGCCGTGGCCGCGCGGGGCAGGCATGTCCCGGTGCGAACCTGCGTGGGCTGCCGTGGCACCGCTGCCAAGGGCGAGCTGCTGCGGGTGGTGCGGACCCCGGACGGCAGGGTGGAGGTGGACCCCACCGGCAAGCGGGCCGGCCGTGGCGCCTACCTCCACCGCGACTATGCCTGCTGGCAGGCGGCCCTGAGGCGGGACCGCTTGGCCCACGCCCTGCGCACCACCCTGACGGCCCAGGAGCGGGAGTCCCTCCTGGCCCATGCCCGAACACTTCTGGAGAAAGGTGAAGTCAAGCCATGACTGCGCAAGGGACCCGCACCGTCGCCCTGCCCGAGACCATCACCGTGCGGGAACTGGGGGAACGGCTGGGCATATCGCCCATTGAGGTCATCAAAGGCCTCATGAAGCGGGGGATCATGGCCAACATCAACCAGGCGGTGGAGTTCGAGGCGGCGGCGGCCCTGGCCCAGGAGCTGGGCTTCCAGGTGGAGGCAGAAGGGCAGCAGTCTGCCACCCAGCGGGCCGCCCTGCCCGAGGAGGAAGAGGACAGCGGCCGCCTCCAGCCCAGGCCACCGGTGGTCACCGTCATGGGACACGTGGACCATGGCAAGACCACCCTTCTGGACACCATCCGCCGCACCAACGTGGCCGCCCAGGAGGTAGGCGGCATCACCCAGCACATCGGGGCCTACCAGGTGGAGGTGGACGGCCACCGCATCACCTTCATCGATACCCCCGGCCACGAGGCCTTCACCGCCCTGCGGGCCCGTGGCGCCCAGGTGACGGACATCGCCGTGCTGGTGGTGGCAGCCGACGACGGCGTCATGCCCCAGACGGTGGAGGCCATCAACCACGCCAAGGCGGCGGGGGTCCCCATCATCGTGGCCATCAACAAGGTGGACCTCCCCGGCGCCGACCCCGAGAAGGTGAAGCGACAGCTGACGGAGCACGGGCTGCTGGTGGAGGAGTGGGGGGGCGACGTCATCGCCCTGCCCGTCTCAGCCAAGACGGGCGAGGGTGTCCAGGACCTGCTGGAGCACATCATCCTGGTGGCCGAGCTGCTGGAGCTGAAGGCCAATCCCGAGCGGCCGGCGGTGGGCACCATTATCGAGTCGGAGCTGGACCCCCGTCGGGGTCCCATGGCCACCGTCATCGTCCAGAACGGCACCCTGCGGGTGGGGGACACGGTGGTGGCCGGCGAGACGTGGGGAAGGGTGAAGGCCATGTTCAACGAGTTCGGCCGCCAGGTGAAGGAGGCGGGGCCGTCCACCCCCGTCAAGATCATGGGCCTGGAGGAGGTGCCCCGCGCCGGCGACGTCCTCCGCGTCCTGCCCGACGAGGCCGCCGCCCGCCAGTTGGTGGAGGAGCGCCGTCGCGAGCGGGCCGCCGCCCGCGCCGCCCACGCCATCACCCTGGAGGAGCTGGCCGGGCAGATCGCCGCCGGCCAGGCCCGGGAGCTGAACGTCATCCTCAAGGCCGACGTGCAGGGCAGCGTGGAGGCCATCCGCGCCGCCCTGGAGAGGCTCAGCAACGAGCGGGCCCGGGTCAACGTCCTCCACGCCGCCACCGGCAACGTCACCGAGTCCGACGTGCTGCTGGCCGAGGCCTCCAAGGCCATCATCGTCGCCTTCCAGGTGAAGGCCGAGCCGGGCGCCCTGCGGGAAGCAGCCAACTACGGCGTCCAGATCCGCAACTACCAGATCATCTACCAGCTCATCGAGGACATGCAGAAGGCGCTGGAAGGCCTCCTGGAGCCGGAGACGGTGGAGGTGGTGGAGGGCCGCGCCGAGGTGAGGGCCGTCTTCCGCGTCCGCCAGGGGCGGGTGGCCGGCTGCTACGTGCGGGAAGGCACCGTCGTCCGGGGCGCCCCCTGTCGGGTCATCCGCAACGGCCAGGTCCTGCATACCGGACGCATCTCCAGCCTGCGCCGCTTCCAGGAGGACGTGCGGGAGGTGGCCTCCGGCTACGAGTGCGGCATCGGCGTGGAAGGCTTCAACGATTTCCAAGAGGGCGACTACATCGAGACCTTCCGCCGCCAGCGCAAGGCATGAGACGGTCGGCGGTGGAGGTGGGGCGCCATGAGCCGGCGACTGGAACGCCTGGGCACCCTTCTGCGCCAGGAGCTGTCGGAGCTGGTGCGCCGCGAGCTGCACGACCCGCGCCTGGCCCAGTTCATCACCATCACCCGGGTGGACGTTTCGCCTGACCTGCAGTATGCCCGGGTCTACGTCAGCGTCCTGGGCTCCCAGGAAGAGAAGGAGGCGACCCTGGAGGCCCTGCGCAGCGCCAGCTCCTTCCTCCGCTACCACCTGGTCCAGCGGCTGGTGGTGAAGCGGGTCCCCACCCTCCAGTTCCGCTTGGACGAGTCGCTGGAGCGGGGCGACCGCCTCCTACGCCTCATCGATGAGATGGCGGGGCAGGGCCCGGGCTAGGACGGTGGCCGTAAACGGCGTCCTCAACGTCGGCAAGCCCCGGGGCCCCACCTCCTTCCAGGTGGTCCGCCACGTGCGCCGCCTCACGGGCGAGCGGCGCGTCGGCCACGGCGGCACCCTGGACCCCCTGGCCGAGGGGGTGCTGCCTGTCCTGCTGGGAAGCGCCACCCGCCTCTCCCGCTACCTCCTGGACCTGCCCAAGACTTACCGGGTGGAGGGCCGCCTGGGCCAGGCCACCGAGACCTACGACGCCGAGGGTGCCGTGACCCTGGAGGGGGACTTCTCGGGCATCACCCTGTCGGGCCTCCGCCAGGCCCTCACGGCCTTCGAGGGCGCCATCCAGCAGGTGCCGCCGCCCTACAGCGCCGTCAAGGTGGGAGGACGCCCCGCCTACGCCCGTGCGCGCGCGGGCGAGGCGCCCCGCCTCAAGCCCCGCACCGTCCACATCTACCGCCTGGCGCTGCTGGACTACCGCCCCCCCATCTTCGTGCTGGAGGTGGAGTGCAGCCGCGGCACCTACGTCCGCTCCCTGGTGCACGACCTGGGGCTGAGGCTGGGCTGTGGCGCTCATGTGGTGCGGCTCGTGCGGCTGCGGGTCGGCCCCTTCGGCCTGGAGGAGGCGGTGCCCCTGGAGCGGCTGGCCCAGGAATGGCGAGAGCGGCTGCTCCGGCCCGATGCCGCCCTGGCCCACCTGCCGGCAGTGGGGCTGGACGAGGCGCAGGCCCAGGCGGTCCGCCACGGCCGCCCCCTGTTCCTGCCCTCGGCGCCTGCCCAGGCCCAACGGTTGCGGGCCCACGACGCCGCGGGCCACCTGCTGGCGGTCCTGCGAAAGGACGCCACAAGCGGCCTCTGGCGGCCAGAGACGGTGCTGGCTCTCTAGAGGCCCTCCCACAGGCGGAAATCTCCCCTTTGCTCCCCTACCTATGGGGCATGGTGCCCTCCATCGCCCTTGACATCCTATGAGGGCAGGGTATGCTAGGGCGCAAGCAGGCATTTTTACAGAAGACGCACGGGGGGTGTGTGAGCGATGCAGGCCTACTGCCTCAAGTGCCGAGCCCAGCGCGAGATGCGCAACCCGCAGTCGGTGACCCTTAAGAACGGCCGCCCCGCCACCAAGGGGACCTGCCCCGTGTGTGGGACGGTCATGTACCGCATCGGCAAGGCCTAGGGCGTGGGACCGGCGCCCACCGCCGGGTGCACCACCTGACGCGTAGGGGCGCGGGCGGCCGCGGTGGTCTCGCCCCGTCGGCCCCCGCGGCCTGCTAGGTCCTGGTGCCTCCCAGGGGAGCGGCCGACGTCCAGGCCACACCGGCCCCGGGGCGCGGAAGCTGTCCGGCGGCGGTCCGGTGCAGGCAAGGGGCCATCGTCACCTGCAGCTTGCTCCTGGGACCCCCTCCCTGCCGCTGGCGAGCGGGGCCATGACCGTTGACAGGCAGGGTCAGCGGGCTTATCCTTATTGCCTGGACAAGGGAGTCGACGAGGCCGGCACCTTAACAACTGAATAGCGGAAGGAAGGAGACCCCCGCCGTCCGATCGAGTTTTAGCCTGCACGAGGTAACGCTTCATTTGAGCGAGGGTTTGATCCTGGCTCAGGGTGAACGCTGGCGGCGCGCCTTACGCATGCAAGTCGTGCGGGGCGTAGGCTTCGGCCTGCGCCCAGCGGCAGACGGCTGAGTAACACGTGGGTAACCTGCCCGGAAGTGGGGGATAACCCGGGGAAACCCGGGCTAATACCGCATGTGGTCCAGGCGGGGAAGGTCCCCTGGACTAAAGCCCGTGAGGGCGCTTCCGGAGGGGCCCGCGGCCTATCAGGTAGTTGGTGGGGTAACGGCCCACCAAGCCTACGACGGGTAGCCGGTGTGAGAGCACGACCGGCCAGAGGGGGACTGGGACACGGCCCCCACTCCTACGGGAGGCAGCAGCGAGGAATCTTGGGCAATGGGGGAAACCCTGACCCAGCGACGCCGCGTGGGGGAAGAAGGCC
>DATLZD010000030.1:0-19711 GCA_035574155.1 Dehalococcoidia bacterium
CGACGGCCGCGTCGCCCGCCCCCGCCGTCTCGGCCGCAGCCGGCCAGGCGCATCCTGCCCTCGACTACGGGCCTGACAGGGGGACGTGTGCTAATATAGGTCTCGCCCCCTAAGGGACCCGCTGGGAGGACCATGTCGGCCGCGGTCATGATATCGGTCGTCGGAGGCGAGAACGCCCCTCCCGAGGCAGTGCGCCTCGCCGAGGAGGTGGGGCGGGAGCTGGCCCGTCGCGGGGCGGTGCTGGTCTGCGGCGGCGGCTCGGGGGTGATGGCCGCTGCCTGCAGGGGCGCCCGCCAGGAGGGCGGCCACACCATCGGCATCATGCCAGGCCACGGCCCCCAGGAAACGCCCCCCAACCCCTGGGTGGAGTTCCCCATATATACCGGCATCGGCTATGCCCGCAACTCCATGGTGGTGCTCTCGGGTGAGGCGGTCATCGCCGTAGACGGCTCCTACGGGACGCTCTCCGAGATCGCCTATGCCCTCATCCACAACGTGCCCATCGTGGGCCTGGAGACCTGGGACTTCTCCTATGGGGGGCACGACGCAGGGCGCATCGTGCGCGCCCGGGACGCCCGCGAGGCGGTGGAGCTGGCCCTGAGGCTGGCCCAGGAGCGCCGGGCCGCCCGCAACAAGGGCTGAGGATGCCCGTAAGGGGGCGCCTGCTCACGCTGGCGGCCCCCGTTGCCTTTGAGAGATGTAGACGTCCGGTGGAGGACGCAGGACCATGAGGATCGCTGCCGTGCATGCCCGGGAGGTCCTGGACTCCCGCGGCAATCCCACCGTGGAGGTGGAGGTGTCCCTGGACGATGGCACCGTGGGCCGGGCCATGGTCCCTTCGGGCGCCTCCACGGGCACCCACGAGGCGCTGGAGCTGCGCGACGGTGACCCGCAGCGCTACGGCGGCAGGGGCGTGCTGAGGGCGGTCGCCAACGTGCGGGAGGTCATCGGCCCTGCCCTAGTGGGGCGTTCCCCCTTCGACCAGGAGGCCATCGACCGGCTGCTGCTGGAGCTGGACGGCACGCCCAACAAGTCGCGTCTGGGGGCCAACGCCGTTCTGGGCGCCTCCCTGGCGGTGGCCCGTGCCGCTGCCGCCGCCCGCCGCCAGCCCCTCTACCAGTACCTGGGCGGCCCCGATGCCCACCGCCTACCCCTGCCCCTGTTCAACATCCTCAACGGCGGCCGCCATGCCCGGGGCGGGGTGGACTTCCAGGAGTTCATGGTGGCGCCCATAGGTGCCCCCACGTTCGCGGAGGCCCTGCGCTGGGGCGCCGAGATCTACCATGCCCTGGGCCGCCTGCTGGAAGAGCGAGGGCTAGCCACCGGCGTGGGCGACGAGGGCGGCTTCGCCCCTGCCTTGCCCCGCAACGAGGATGCCCTCTCGCTGGTCCTGCTGGCCATCGAGCGGGCCGGCAGGAGGCCCGGCGACGAGGTGGCCTTGGCCCTGGACGCGGCTGCCAGCGAGCTGTTCCGCGACGGTCGCTACCACCTGGCGCGGGAGGGACGCACCTTGACCAGCGGGGAGATGGTGGACCTGTGGCGGGACTGGTGCGCCCGCTACCCCGTCGTCAGCATCGAGGACGGCCTGGCCGAGGACGACTGGGACGGTTGGCGGCTGCTGACGGAGCGGCTGGGGGGCGATGTACAGTTGGTGGGCGATGACCTCTTCGTCACCAGCGTGGAGCGGCTGCGACGCGGCATCGGGGACCGGGTGGCCAACGCCGTGCTGGTGAAGCCCAACCAGGTCGGGACCCTCAGCGAGACCCTGCAGGCAGTGCGCCTGGCTAGGGAGGCCCGCTACGCCGCCATCATCTCCCACCGCTCCGGGGAAACAGAGGACACCACCATCGCCGACCTGGCGGTGGCCACTGGTGTGGGCCAGATCAAGACGGGCGCCCCGGCCAGGGGCGAGCGCACGGCCAAATACAACCGCCTGTTGCGCATCGAGGAGGAGCTGGGGCCGCGGGCCCGCTACGCCGGCGCCTCCTGCCTGGCCGGCAGGGGCTGACAGAGTCGCTGCGCTGGGCCATAATCGGAACCGTCTGGGACGTTAACGTAAAGACATAGGCAGGAGGTATGGCTATGGCCGCGGACATTCAGACGGTGGGCATCCTGGGCGGCGGCGTCATGGGCTCGGGCATCGGCCAGGTGCTGGCCCAGTCCGGCTTCCGCGTCGTCATTCGCGACCTGAACGAGGAGCTGCTGGAGCGGTGCCGCAACACCATCGTGGAGGGGCGCTTCGGCCTCAAGCGGGCCGTGGAGCGGGGCCGCATCAGTCAGGAGCAGATGGACCAGGCCCTGGCCAACCTCTCCTTCACCACCAAGGTGGAGGACCTGGCCGGTGTGGACCTCCTCATCGAAGCGGTGCCTGAGAACATGGACCTGAAGAAGCAGGTGTTCAGCGAAATGGACCGCATCGTCCGGCCGGAAGCCATCTTCGCCTCCAACACCTCCGGCTTCCCCATCTCGGAGCTGAACAAGGCCGTCTCGGAAGAACGACGTCCCCGCTTCATGGGCATGCACTGGTTCAGCCCCGTACCGGTGATGAAGCTGGTGGAGCTGGTCTATGCCCCCGAGACGGCCGAGGAGACCATCGTCGCGCTGGAGGGGGTCTGTCAGCGAGCCGACAAGGTCAGCATCCGGGTGAAGGACGCGCCCGGCACCTACGGCTTCGTGGCCAACCGCATTTACTTCGCCGCCGTCCGCGAGGCCCAGAAGTTGCTGCAGGAGGGGATCGCCAGCGCCGAGGACATCGACAAGGCGATGGTCTACGGCTTCAACTGGCCGGTGGGGCCTCTGTCCATGGGTCGGGGTGCCCGCGCCGGCTGGCAGTAGCCCTCGGGGTCCCATGGCTGCTGGGCGCCCACGCCTGCGCATCGGGCCCCTGCAGGTCTCCCAGGGCTATGAGCTGCCCCCTCGCCCGCCTGGCCCAGCGGCCGCCCAGGACGCCTACCGTCAGTCCTTCTTCCTGCTCGGCGAGGAGCTGGAGACCTTCCGCCAGGGCATGGCGCTGCAGGTGGAGATGGCGGCGGCCCTGGCCAAGGTGCGAACCCCCGAGGCGGCCATAGTCCTGGGGCTGTGGTCACGCTCCTTCTCCTGCTTGGCCGATGCCTGTCGCCTGATGCTGTGGGGCTCCTACGCGTCCTGCCCGCCGCTGGTGAAGACGGCCTGTGACATGGTGGCAGCCCAGAGGGGCCTTCTCGCTTCAGGCTTCCAGGAGTGGCATGCCTGGCTGGAGTCGTGGCCGGCCCAGGACCGGGAGCGGGCAGCCCTAGGCCTGGAGATGGGGCGCTATCGGTCCTCGGCGGCCATCGCCGCCGATGGACGCCTGTCGGCCGTCTACCGGGCGGCTGCCGAGCTGTCGCAGCCCCACTTCGGCGGCACCCTGTTGCAGGTGGGCCCGGAGGTGGCCCTGGACCACCTGCCCCTGGCCTTCGCCGACTGCTCCTTCCACCTGGGCTGGGCCGAGGTGGTGCTGGGGTGGCTGCTACGCCTGTGTCATCTCCAGGCCGAAACGGTGGCCTCGGCCGACCTGGCGCCCCTGCCCGAGGGGACCGCTGAGGCGCTGGCCCGGCTGGAGACGGGGGTGGAGGCGGCCCTCGCTCGGCCCGACCGCTGCCGCCTCACAGAGGAGCCTGACGGCCGCTTCCTGGTGGTGAACTTTCGCCGCAAGGCCGGCGGCCATCCCCGCCGTCTAGTCCTCTAGCTCTCTGCCCGCGGGGCGAGGGCCGGACAGTCCTTTTCCGCCTTCCGTGGCATGGCCCTTCGTCCTCCTGGCCCCCGGGAAGGGTGTAGGGGGCAGTGCGGGTATACTGGACGGTGCAGCCATGGGGGACCGCGACGCCTTCGCTTCCGCCCACGCCGCCGCTGCGCCCCAGGCCGAGGCGCCGCTGCGTTGGGTGGTCGTGGTGCGCTTTGGAGAGGTGGCCCTGAAGAAGGGGCACCGACAGCTCTTCATGGGCACCCTCCGGCGCAACGTCGAGCGTTCCCTAAAGGGGCTGCCCGTGGAGCGGGTGGCCATCCGTCCCAACCGCTGCTTCGTGTGGCTGGCCGATGTCTCGGCCTGGCCCGAGGTCCGGAGCCGTCTGGCACACGTCTTCGGGGTCGTGGGTTACGCCCTCTGCCTGCGGGTGCCCCCTACCCTGGAGGCGGCGCGGGAGGCCTATCACCTGCTGGTGCCCTCTCCCCCCAGCTCCTTCGCCGTGCGTGCCCATCGCGGCGACAAGGGCTTCCCCCTGACCTCTCAGGAGATTGAGCGGGAGCTGGGGGCCTACATCAAGGAGGCCACGGGTGCCCGCGTAGACCTGACGCAGCCGGAGCTGACCTTCTACGTGGAGGTCCAACCCGAAGGCATCTTCTGCACCACCCAGCAGTATCCCGGGCCTGGAGGGCTGCCCGTGGGCACCGGGGGCCGGGTGGCGTGCCTGCTGTCGGGGGGTATCGACTCGCCGGTGGCCTCCTACCGCATGGTGAAGCGGGGCTGCCAGGCCGTGTTCGTCCACTTCACCTCTTACCCCTTCACCGACGCCTCGTCGTGGGACAAGTGCCGGGAGCTGGTGCGGCTGCTGGCCCGCCACCTGTTGGAAGCACGCCTCCACGTGGTCAAGCTGGGAGAGGTCCAGCGACGTATCGTCGTGGCGGTGCCGCCCCAGTACCGCATCCTCATGTACCGGCGCATGATGCTGCGCATCGCCGAGGCCATTGCCCGACGGGAAGGCTGCAAGGCCCTGGTGACTGGCGAGAGCCTGGGGCAGGTGGGGTCCCAGACCTTGGACAACCTGGTGGCTGTCCAGGAGGCTACGACCATGCCGGTCCTGCGCCCCCTCATCGGCATGGACAAACAGGAGATCATCGCCGAGGCCCGTCGCATCGGCACCTATGACGTGTCCATCCTGCCCGACATGGACTGCTGCCAGTTCCTGGTGCCGCCGCGGGTGGCAACCACCTCCACCCCCGAGCGGCTCCGGGAGCTGGAATCGCGGTTGGACGTGGCTGCCCTGGTGGGGCTGGCCCTGCAGGAAACGGAGGTGGAGGAGTTCCGATGGCCCTAGCCGTCGCGGTGGCCATCTTCCAGGGGGACGACCGCCGCCGGGTATTGCTGGTGCGCCGCCCCGATGATCCCGCCGAGGAGCATCCGGGCCTGTGGGGCCTGCCGGCCGTCACCCTGCGCCCCGGGGAGACACCCGAGGACGGGGTGAGGCGTGTCGGCCGCCAGAAGCTGGGTCTGGAGCTGCGGCCGGGCCCGGTGCTGGCCCATGGCCAGCAGCTGCGCCCCTGGGGCGTGCTGGCCATGCTGCTTTTTGAGGCTGAGGCCCTGTCCTGGCCGCCGCGCTTGGACCCCGAGGCCCGCGAGGAGGGGGTGACCTACTACACGGCCTGGACGTGGGGCGACCCTCAGCTGCTGGTGCCCGGGGCCGTCATGGGGTCCCTCTGCTCGCGGCTGCTGTTGGACTCAGTGGGGGACTACTGGCTGCCATGAACGTAGCTGCCCGTATCCTGGCCCTGGCAGCCACTCTGGCGTTCCTCGTGTCGCTGGGGGCCCCATACGCCTACGCCCAGGACACGATAGAGCGGCAGGTGGGCCCCTACCTGCTGCGCCTGGCGTTCGACCACCCGCCCCGTCTGGACGACGCCAATGCCCTGCTGCTGGAGGTGGTGGACACCCGCAGCGGTCGGCCGGTGGAGGGGCTGCAGGACTCGCTGCGCATGGAGGGGTGGGTCTACCCTACCGAGGGGGCGCGGCGCTACGTGCCCGTCTTCCTGCGGCCGTCGCGGGAGCGTCCTGGCACTTACGAGGGGGTGTTCGTGCCGCCGGCCCTGGGACCATACCGCTTCTACCTGCTGGGCTCCATTGAGGGGACCCCGGTGCAGGAGGAGTTCGCTACCGGTCCCGGAGGCCTGCCGGACGTGCTGCCGCCCGAGGACGAGCTGCTGACTCCGGGAGCGGTGGTAGGCCTGGTCATCCTGGGCCTCTACTTGGTGGGCATGGCAGCCCTGGCCCTGTGGTACCTACGCCAGCGGCGTCGCACCGCCGCCGCGGGCTGACCTCTTTCCACCCCTTCCCACTCCCGCCCCATAAATTGCCAGCGGAGCTGGAAGGAGCTATAATGAGCATGACGGAGCCTGGAGTTGGCCTGAGGGGGTGGTGATGCTCCGTTGTCCACGGGTGTCCACCAGTTATTAACAGCGCCCGCAGCTTCCGCTGGCGACCTCCAGGAACGGGTTGGCCCTCTGGTCTCGGTGGCCATACCCACCCGCAACTCGGGCGGCGTCATCGGCCGCTGCCTGGAGTCTGTCCGCCGGCAGACCTACCCCCACCTGGAGGTCCTGGTGGTGGACGGCTGCTCCTGGGACGGGACCCCTGCCGTGGCTGCCGCCTACGGGGCCACGGTGGTCCCCTGTGCTGGGGGGCTGCTGGCTGCCCGCTACCAGGGTGTCCTCCGCTGCCACGGCCAGTTCGTTCTCATGCTCGACTCGGACCAGGTGCTGGAGCCCACAGCGGTGGAGCGGGCGGTGGCCATGATGGAGCAGGGCTACGACATGCTGGTGCTGGAGGAGATGTCCTTCCGGCCCCGCACCTGGCTACAGCGCCTCTTCGCTGCCCATCGCCGTCTTATCCATCTCTACCTGGACGAGGAGGCGCTGGACCCCTATCGTGGCACGGTGTTGCCGCGCTTCTTCCGACGCGAGCTGCTGCTGCGGGCGTTGCAGGGGGTGCCCGAGGGCCTGTTGGAGAGGGTGGTCCATCACGACCACGCCATCATCTATCTCGAGTGCTGGCGGCTGTCCCGGCGCGTGGGCTTCCTGCCCCGGGCCGTCTACCACCAGGAGCCGTCCAGCCTGTGGGAGGTGGTGAGGAGGAACTTCCGCTATGGCCGCAGCCTGGCCGTCTTCGCCGCCGATGGCCCCTACGCTGACCTGGCCCGGCGGCGCGACGGCTACGTCTGGCCGCGGCGCTTGCGGCCAAGGGACGTGCCCCTGGCCGTCCAATCGGCCCTCCTCCTGACCCTGCTGAAGCTGGCGCAGGGGGCAGGCCTCCTCTGGGAGAGGGCCACCCGCTAGCCGGGTCAGGGTCCCTGGCCAGCTACATCACTGCGCGGGAGGTGTGTGGATGACGTTCGTAGTCACCATCGGCCGTGGGTCCATGGACCGCTACTCAGTGAAGCTGGCCCGTCACCTGCGGGCCCCCAAGCTGTTCACCGACATCTACCAGAAGGTGGCGGAGATGTTCAACGTCCCCCTGCTGAGCTGCCGTTCCCTCTACGCCCTTTGGCAGGACGCGGCCTTCCTCCGCCGCCTGCGCCGCCTGGACGACACCATACACTTCCCCAACCACCACATGGGCCGCTACGGCCTCTTTCTGCGCCAGCCCTACATCATCACCGTCCACGACCTGATCCGCTACTTCGATCTGAAGGGCTACGGGACCTACATTCACCGCCCCAACCTGAGGGACCGCATCTACCTGAACATGGACTATGCCGGCATCCGCCGTTCGGCGGCCATCATCGCCATCTCCGAGACGACTAAGAGGGACATCGTTCGACACCTGGGCTACCCGGAGGAGCGGGTCTTCGTAGTCTACCACGGCATCGACCACGACCTCTTCCGTCCGGTGGAGGAGCGGCCGATAGAGGAGCCGTATGTGCTGTTCGTGGGCTCGGAGCACCCCCGCAAGAACCTGGCCGTCTTGCTGCGGGCCTTCAAGCTGGTGAAGGAGAGCGACAGCCGCTTCCGCCATCTGAGGCTGGTCAAGGTGGGGGCCGCCGGTGGGCGCGAGGCCCCCTTCCGCCAGTTCACCCTGCGGGCTATGGCCGAGATCGGCCTGGACGGGGACGTAGTGTTCGCCGAGCGGGTGCCCGACCACCAGCTCCCTGCCTACTACTCGGGGGCCGAGGTGTTGGTGAACCCCTCCCTCTACGAGGGTTTCGGCTTCCCGCCGGTGGAGGCCATGGCCTGCGGCTGCCCGGTCATCGTCTCCAGTGCCGGCGCCTTGCCCGAGGTGGTGGGCGATGCCGCCCTGGTGGTGGACCCCAACGACCCGGTGGCCCTAGCCGAGGCCATCCGTCAGGTCCTCACCGACTCGTCCCTGCGCCGACGCCTGGTGGACGCAGGCCTGCGGCGGGCGGCCCAGTTCACCTGGGAGCGCTGCGCCCGTGAGACGGAGCAGGTCTACGAGCGGGTGGAGGCGGAGCTGGCTGCCTAGCGCCCCAGGGCGTGTCGCAGCGAGGCTTCCAGCTCGGGGTAGCGGAAGCGGAAGCCGGCTGCCTGGAGGCGGGCGGGCAGCACCCTCTGGCCCGAGAGCAACGCCTCCTGCGCCATCTCCCCCAGCAGGAGGCGGAGGGCGAAGGCCGGCACGCGCAGGAAGGCAGGCCGGCCCAGCACCCGTGCCAGGGTGCGGGTGAACTCGGCGTTGGTGATAGGGTTGGGGGAGGTGACGTTGACCGCCCCCGTCATCTCCTCCTGCGAGAGGAGGAAGAGGAGGGCCTCCACCAGGTCCTCCAAGTCCACCCAGCTCATATACTGGCGGCCGCTGCCGAGGCTGCCTCCCAGCCCCAGGCGGAAGAGGGGCAGCAGGCGGGCCAGCGCCCCGCCCCGCGCCGTCAGGACGACGCCGATGCGTGGGTTGACCACCCGCGTGCCAGCGGAGGCTGCGGCCTGGGATGCCTGCTCCCAGGCCTGGCATAGCTCGGCCAGGAAGCCGCGTCCGGGCGCTGCCCCCTCATCCAGGGGCTCATCGCCGCGGTCGCCGTAGTAGCCGGTGGCGGAGGCGGACAGGAAGACCCGTGGCGGCGCAGGCGAGGCGGCGATGGCCTCCGCCAGGAGGCGCGCCCCCTCCACCCGGCTGCGCCAGATGCGCTCCTTGCGCTCCCTGGTCCACCGTTGGCCGATGTTCTCACCGGCCAGGTGGACCACCGCCTCGACGCCCTCCAGGGCACGGGCGTCCAGTTCGCCCCTCAATGGGTCCCACACGAAGTCGGACGCTCCGGGCCGCCGGCCCAGGCGCACTACCTCATGCCCCTCTCGCTCCAGGGCCGGGACCAGATGGGAGCCGATGAGGCCGCTGGCACCTGCCACCAGGACGCGCATACCGTTTCCTCCCCGTTAGCTGGCCCTCCAGCATAAAGAAAACGGCGGCTAGGGGGCAAGGGCATGGCCCGACGGTGCACCGGTGCGCGGGCAGCCCCTAGGCCGGACGCTGGGCCTCGTCAGGAAGGGGACCGGCCCACCCGCCCTGCGGGCCGGGCCGCTCGGGCCGCCTGGCCGAGTCAATGCCGGCCATGACCTCCCTCTCGTCCCGACGGCCCGATAGTGAGGAAGGCATCGGCCAGCGCCTGCAGGCCTTCCAGCACTGCGCGCTGGCGCTCCGGGTCCAAACGGCTGAGCAGTGCCGCTATCCGCGTTTGGGCGGCCTGGCGGGCGTTGGCATAGAGCTGGCGGCCGGCCTCGGTAGGGCCCAGGGTGAGGCAGCGGCGGTCTTGGGGCGAGACCTCCCTCCAGACCAGGCCGCGGGCCACCAGGGCGTCCACCAGCGCCGAGGCCGATGGCAGGGTCAGCCCCAGGGAATGGGCCAGCTCCGAGAGGGACGCCCCGGGCCGCTCCATGAGAAAGGCCAGGGCCCGGAACTGGGGAAGGGAGACGGACTGCAAATGGCGTCCCAGGGAGGCCCTGAACTCCCGCATGACCCTGGGCACCAGGTCCAGCAGGAGGCCGGCCGCCCTGTTGACCTCCTCCCCGGGCGCTCCCCTCTCCTCGTATCTGTCCACCCCTATCGCCCCCGACGGCCGCCCGGCTCACTCCTCGCCGAGCGTGATGTGCGCGTGCTCGCGTAGCGGCGCCTCCCGCAGGAGCAGGGTCAGGACAAAGGACAGGGAGACGATGGGCACCGCGAGGAGGAACACCCAGTGCAGTGAGCGGGCGAACGCCTCCACCACGGCGTGCACCACGGGCGGCGGCAGCTGGCGCAGCCTCTCGGGGCTGGTGGTCAGGAGGGCGGGGTCCAGCCCGGCGGCCTGCTGGGCGGGCAGGTAGCGGGGCAGGTAGTGGTGGAGCCGGGCGTTCAGCACGGAGCCGAAGATGGCTACCCCGAAGGCGCCCCCCATGGAGCGGAAGAAGTTCACACCTGAGGTGGCCGTGCCCAGGTCCCGGAAGGGCACCTCGTTCTGGGTGGCCAGCACGATGACCTGCAGCACCATTCCCATGCCCAACCCCAGGACAGCGATATACAGCGACACCTCCCACATGGGTGTCCCCACATCTAGGCGCGACAGCAGCAGCATGGCGCAGGCCATGATGGCCGTCCCGACTATTGGGAAGGCGCGGTAACGGCCGGTCAGGCTGATGAAGCGGCCTACCGTGACCGACGTGAGGGTCAGAGTCATCATGAGGGGCACCAGCCGCAGGCCGGAGGCGGTGGCTGAGGCCCCCTTCACCACCTGCAGGTAGACCGGGACGAAGGCCAGCGAGCCGAACATGGCCATGCCCAGGGTGGCCATGATGAAGCTGCCCACACCGAAGGAGCGCACCCTGAAGAGCCGCAGGGGGAGCAGCGGTTCTGGCACGCGGGACTCCTGCCAGAGGAACAGGGCCAGCAGGGCCACCCCTGCGCCGGCCAGTCCCAGTATCACGGGCGAGTCCCAGGCGTATTCGGTCCCGCCCCAGGAGGCCACCAGCAGCAGGCAGCTCACGCCCCCTACCATCAGGGCCGAGCCGAGGTAGTCGATGGGCCGACGCATGGGCCGGTACGGTATCCGCAGGCCCAGCCTCGTCCCCACCAGCGCGACCAGGGCCACCGGCAGGTTAATGTAGAACACCCAGCGCCAGGTCAATCGGTCGGTGAACAGCCCGCCCAGCAGGGGCCCGGCCACGCTGGAGAAGGCGAAGACGGAGCCGATGTATCCCTGGTAGCGTCCCCGTTCCCGGGGCGGCACGATGTCGCCGATGATGGCCTGGGCCATGGACATGAGTCCGCCTGCCCCCAGCCCCTGCAGGCCGCGGAAGGCGATGAGCTGCAGCATGCTCTGGGATACCCCCGCCAGCAGGGACCCGGCGGTGAACAGGACGATGGCGATCTGGAACATGGTCCGCCGGCCGTAGAGGTCGCTGAGCTTGCCGTAGACGGGTGTCGAGGCGGTCGAGGTCAGCAGGTAGGCGGTGATGACCCAGGACAGGTGCTCGAGGCCCCCTAGCTCGCCCACGATGGTGGGCAGGGCAGTGGACACGATGGTCTGGTCCAAGGCCGCCAGGAGCATGCCCAGCATGAGGGCGCCGAACACCACACGTATCTGACCGGCGCTGAGCCGTTGCGGCCCCTCGCCGGACGGCGGGTGGCCCTCCATGCCCCTCGCCGAGGCCCCGGGGGGCACCCCCTCCCGTCGGCGCCCGTCACGTGCGGCCGCGATGGCCCTCATGAGACGGCGGGGATGGCGCAGCATCGACATCTTCTCTCACCTAGAGCTAATAATTAGGGAAACTAACCATTCGCTCCCAGTCTAACGCCGCTGCGGCCCTGTGGGCAAGACGACGGTGCCGCGGGCGCCACCGGGCAACGGGGGCCGCCCCGCCTTCGTCCGGCGCAGCGAGTCGACATACGTGCTCGTTAGGGCGGGATAGCCCTCGGCCCCGGTCGACCGGCACCGTCCTTGCATTGGATGCAACCTTGGAGCGCATCGAATCAATTGGCACACGCTAACGGTTGACATTAGGTAATGCTAATGCTAGAGTTGAGACGACACAACGGTAGGAGGAGCCCATGCTCTACTCTCTGCCCGTGACCTTCCGGGAGGGGCTGGAGGCGGCCCTCATCTTGGCCATCGTCCTGGAGTACCTGCGGCGCATCGGGGAGGGACGTCGGCGGGTGCACGTGTGGGCGGGAGCGTCCCTGGCCTTCGTCGGCAGCGTGGCCGCCGCGGCTGCCCTGCAGTTGCTGGCCTTAGAGCTGCCCCATCGGGCGCAGGAGGCCTTGGAGGGCGGGGCCATGTTGCTGGCGGTGGCGGTCCTGACCTGGATGGTCTTCTGGATGCGAAGGCAGGCCGCCAGCATCGGTCGGGACCTCAGGTCCAGGGTGGATGCGGCCCTCGGCTCCGGCTCGGCCCTGGCCCTCGGCCTGCTGGCCTTTTCGGCCGTGGGCCGGGAGGGGCTGGAGACGGCCCTGTTCCTCTTTGCCGGCAGTGGCACATGGTCCTCGCCGACCCTCTACTGGGTCGGTGCGGGTCTGGGCCTCGCCCTGGCCGTGGCGGTGGGGTGCCTCGTGTATGCTGGCTCCCGCCTGGTGCCGGTGCGGGCCTTCTTCAGCGTCACGGCCGTCGTCCTGGTGGTCCTGGCGGCGGGCCTGCTGGCCAACGGCCTGAAGGAGATGCACGAGGCGGGCCTCCTCACGGCCCTGGGCCCCCGTCTGTGGGACACCTATTCCCTCCTGCCGGACAACTATGGTCCCGGCGAGCTGCTGGGCAGCGTGCTCGGCTACGATGCCAGCCCCTTCCTGGGACAGGTGGCGGCCTACCTCCTCTACCTGTCGGCGGCGGCCCTCCTACTATTGGGGGCGTCCCGGCCCGCCGGAGCCGGGGCGGCAGTGGGCCTGCACGCACAGGCCCGCCAGAGGTGATGTCATGCGCTACCTGCTGCTGGCCCCTGTCCTGCTGGTCACGGCATTGGCCATGGCCTGTGGTAGTCCTTCGGGCCGCGAGATACAGGTGGTGGCCGCCGAGCGCCCCGATGGGAGCATGTATTACGAGCCTGCCCAGATAACGGTGAGGCCAGGCGAACGGGTGGTGTTCGTCATCACCAACCGCGGCAGCCAGGACCACGAGTTCGAGAGCGACGAGGCCGGCATTGAGGAGGTGGTGGTGCCGCCTGGCCGCACCAGGCGGGTGGGATGGCGGGCGCCTTCGCAGCCGGGGTCGTTCCCTGCCTACTGCGATCTGCCCGGCCATCGGGAGGCGGGGATGGAGCTGACGGTCGTCGTCCAACCGTGAGGGCGGGCGGGGAGGGGCGGAGGGCGCACAGGGGGCACGGCGTTGTCTAAGGGGGGTTACGGTGCTACGCTGTAGCTGCCCGGCAAACAGGCGGGCGCGCAGGGGGTGGTGGAGTGCCCGACATCGGCCTGCCCGAGCTGCTGATCATCCTCGGCATCCTGGTGCTCCTGTTCGGGGCGGGGCGAGTGGCTGAGCTGGGCGGCGCCCTGGGACGAGCTGTCCGCGAGTTCCGTCAGGGGCTGCGCGAGGAGGAGGAAGGGTCCAGGCCTCCGGCGTCTGAGGCCGAGGGCGGCGACCGGGCGCGTCCTGGCTATCAGCACTAGGCCCGACGGTCGGAGGATGGGGCCGTGGGGCGGCCCACGTCCGGGTCCGCCCCAGCGCCCGAGGCCAGCGGGCCGCGGGTGCTGGTGGTGGACGATGACGAGCGTCTGCTGCTGGCCCTGTCTCGGGGCCTGCGGCTGCGTGGCTTCCAGGTGGCCCTGGCCGCCGATGCCGCTCAGGCGCTGCCCTACCTCGACAGCGGCTGGCCCCAGGTGGTGGTGCTGGACGTGATGCTCCCCGGCACCGATGGTCTAACCCTCTGCCAGCGGGTCCGCCAGAGTTCAGACGTACCCATCCTGATGCTCACGGCCCGGGACTCGGTGCCCGACCGGGTGGCGGGGCTGGAGGCCGGCGCCGATGACTACCTGGTGAAGCCTTTCTCCCTGGACGAGCTGGTGGCGCGTTTGCGGGCGCTGCTGCGGCGGGCGGCGGACCGTCCCCGGCCCAGGCGCCTCGCCTACGCTGACCTGGAGCTGGACCTGCGCTCCTGGCGGGCCAGCCGCGGCGGCCAACCCCTGCCCCTGACGGCCACCGAGTTCCGCCTGCTGGAGCTCTTCCTCCGTCGGCCCGAGGAGGTCCTGCGCCGGGACGAGATCCTGGCCGCCGTCTGGGGGGACGACCCGGAGGTGGAGTCCAACGTGGTGGACGTGCACGTGGCCAACCTGCGCCAGAAGATGGAGGCCGGGGGCCGTCCCCGCCTCATTCAGACGGTGCGGGGCGTAGGCTACGTGCTGCGGGCGGGTGAGTAGCCCTTGTCCCTGCGGCTGAGGCTGGCCCTCCTCTACACGCTTCTGCTGGGAGCGGTGCTGGCCGTCCTGGGGGTGATGACCTTCGTGCTGGCCTCCAGGCGCCTCTACGCTGCCGTGGACGAGAGCCTTCGGGCCGAGGCGGAGGCGGTGGAGCAGGCCTTGGCGCCCGTGGACGCCCCCCTCACGGGCCAGGTGGTGCTGGAGCGTTCTCAGCGGCTGGCCCAGTTGGCCAACGAGCTCAGCACCTTTTACGTGTTGGACGCCCAGGGGCAGGTGCTCTACTCGTCCTTGCGGGCGCCCCTGCCCGCCCCCGTGGGCAGCCCCTCTGGCTCGCCCAGCTTCGCTACCTACCGCGCCGGCGGTCAGGCCGTTCGCCTTTACACCGAGCCGCTGCTGGACGGAGAGCGGCTGCTGGGGACGGTGGAGGTGGGGCAGTCCCTGCGGGCTACTGACGGCGCCCTGAGCGAGATCCGCAACGTCATCGCCCTCGGGGGAGCGGTGGCCATGTTGCTGACGGCCGGGTCCTCCTACCTGCTGGCCGGCCGCGCCCTGATG
The DNA here is from genome assembly GCA_035574155.1 of Dehalococcoidia bacterium. Classification (GTDB taxonomy): domain Bacteria; phylum Chloroflexota; class Dehalococcoidia; order SM23-28-2; family HRBIN24; genus HRBIN24. The sequence goes on from DATLZD010000030.1 coordinate 14,600, forward strand.
CCCGTGCGGCGGCTGGCCGCTCTGGCCCGTTACATCGAGCGGACGGGGGACTTCCGCCGGCGCCTCCCCGAACCGGCCACCCGCGGCGAGCCCAAGGAGCTGGTGTCCACCTTCAACGCCATGATCGAGCGGGTGGAGCGCACGCTGGCGCTGCAGTCCGCCTTCCTGGCCGACTCGTCCCACGAGCTGAGACGGCCCCTGACCGTCATCCGCACCGACATAGACGTCCTGCGCTCCGACTCGCTGCCGCCCGAGGAACAGAGGGCCTGCCTGGACGAGATGGCGGCCGAGGCGGAGGCCATGGCCAGGCTCATCGCCGATCTCCTGTTCCTGTCCCGGGAGGGCGAGCAGGCCATCGAGCACGTCCCCGTGGACCTGAGCGGCCTGTGTCGGGAGCAGGCAGCCCGCCTGGGCGAGCAGCACCCCGGCCACCGCTTGACGGTCCAGGTGGAAGAGGGCCTGTGGGTGCTGGGCGACAGGGCAAGGCTGGCCCAGATGGTGACGAACCTCTTGGAGAACGCCTTCGCCTATACCCCCGCCGGCGGGGAGGTGGGCCTCTTCCTGGCCCGTTCGGACAGGTGGGCCGAGCTGAGGGTGAGCGATAGCGGCATCGGCATCCCGCCCGAGGAGCTGCCCCGGGTGTTCGAGCGCTTCTTCCGCGGGCGCGAGGCCAGGACCATGCGGCCCCAGGGCAGCGGCCTGGGGCTGGCCATCGTCCGCCACGTGGCCGAGGTCCACGGGGGCCAGGTCCAGGCCGAGAGCACCCCCGGCAAGGGCGCCACCTTCACCGTGCGCCTGCCGCTCCCGCAGGGCGGCCGCCGTCCGGTCTAACCTTTCCCTAATCTTTGTCCCGTCTTAATCCTGGCTTCATGAACGGCCCGCCTGCCCCTGGCCACCATGGCCTGTGGGATGGACGTGAGGGTGCCGGCCGCTGCCGTCTACTTCCCGGAGAGGGACCGCCGGTGGATCCTGGAGCGCATCGACGAGGTCCTGGAGGGCGGTCGCCTGACCCTTGGCCCCTACACCCGGGCGCTGGAGGAGGAGTTCGCGCGCCTGTGTGGGGTGCGCTACGCCGTGGCCACGGCCAGCGGCACCGCCGCCCTGGAGATGGCGTTGCGGGCCGTCGGCGTAGAGGGGCAGGAGGTGGTGGTGCCGGCCAATACCTTCTTCGCCACCGCCGCCGCCGTGCTGCACGCCGGCGGCGTTCCCCGCTTCGTGGACTGCGAGGCGGCTTCCTTCGCCCTCGACCCCGATGCCCTGGAGGGGGCCATCGGTCCCAGGACGGCGGCCGTTATCGTGGTCCACATCGGCGGCATCGTTAGTCCCCACATCGGGCGCATCGCCGAAATCTGCCGTAGGGCCGGGGTGCCGCTGCTGGAGGACGCAGCCCATGCCCACGGCTCCAGCTACCTAGGCCAGCCGGCGGGCAGCTTCGGCCTGGCGGCGGCCTTCTCCTTCTACCCGACCAAGGTGGTCACCAGCGGCGAGGGAGGGATGCTGGTCACCAACGACGAGGGCGTCTACCGCGAGGCGCTCATATACCGCGACCAGGGGAAGGAGCGGTTCGACAGCAACCGCCACGTGCGCCTGGGCTACAACTGGCGCATGAGCGAGGTCCACGCCGTCATCGGCCTGGCCCAGGTGCGCCGCCTGGACGAGTTCGTACAGCACCGGCGGCGCATTGCTGCCCTCTACGACCGGGAGCTGGAGGGCCTGGCGCCCTGGGTGGTGCCCCTAGGGGAGCCGGAAGGGGTCCGCGGCAACTACTACAAGTATATCTGCTGGCTGCATGGCCTGCCCCGCGACCTGCTGAAGGCGCGGCTGCGGGCAGGATACGGGGTGGCCCTGAGCGGGGAGGTCTACGAGCTGCCCTGCCATCGCCAGCCATGCTTCGCCCCCTGGGACCCGGGCGTCCTGCCAGTCGCCGAGCGGATATGTGCCTGCCATATCTGCCTGCCCATCTCCGCCCGTATGACGGAGGAGGACGCCCTCTACGTGGTCGCCTCCTTGCGCCGGGCGGTGGCCGAGCTGGTGGAGGAGGGCCAGGGAGGCGACGGGACATGAAGGTCGGCGTCACCGGCGGCTCCGGCTTCATCGGCTCCCATGTGGTGGACGCCCTGCTGGAGGCGGGACATCAGGTCCGGGTCCTGGACCTGCGCCATCCCCACCGGCCCGAGGCCGAGTTCCGACCGGTGGACGTGCTGGACGGCGAGGCCCTGGCCGAGGCGGTGGCCGGCCTCGATGCCCTCTTCCACCTGGCCGCCGTGGCCGATGTCAACGACGTGGACCGCGACCCGGCGCGAGCGGTGGCCATCAACGTGCTGGGGACGGCCCACGCCCTGCTGGCCTGCCTACGGGCCGGGGTGGGGCGCTTCCTCCTGGCCAGCACCGTCTGGGTCTACTCCTCCCTGGCCGAGGGGGTGGAGGCGCCGGTGGACGAGGACGCGCCCTTCTCGGTGGCGGCCGGCCGCCACGTCTACACCAGCACCAAGCTGGCCGCCGAGATGCTCTGCCACGACTTCCAACGCCAGCATGGGCTGCCCTGCACCGTCCTCCGCTACGGCATCCCCTACGGCCCGCGCATGCGTCCCTCCCTGGTCATCCCGACGTTTGTGCGCCGCGCCCTGCGGGGCGAGCCGCTGCTGGTGGCGGGCGACGGGTCCCAGAGCCGTCGCTTCCTCTACGTGGGCGACCTGGCCCGCGCCCACGTCCTGGCGCTGTCGTCCCAGGCGGCCGGCCGCACCTACAACCTGGACGGGGAGGAGGAGGTCACCATCCTGCGCCTGGCCCAGACGGTCCTGCGTCTCACCGGCTCCCGGAGCCGCATCGAGTTCGTGCCGGCCCGCGGCGGCGACTATCGCGGCGTGCCCGTCAGCAGCGAGAGGGCGCAGCAGGACCTGGGCTGGCGACCGCAGGTGCCCTTCGAGGAGGGGATGGCCCGGACGGTGGCCTGGCTCAGGCACCAAGAGGGGCTGGCCGCTGCCAGGCAGCCATGAGGGAGGTCCTGCCCGCCCAGGGGAACGTAGCCCGACCACCAGGGAGTCGCCGGCTGGTGGCGGTGGTCCCTGCCTACAACGAGGAGGGCACCGTGGCCCAGGTGCTCGAGCGCCTCTACCCTCTGGTGGACCGGGTGGTGGCCGTGGACGACGGGTCCACCGATGCCACCCGGGAGCGGCTCCTGGCCTGGGCCGGGGACAGGGACGGCGTCCACCTGTTGCTGTTCGACCGCAACCGTGGCCTGTCGGCTGCCTACCGGGCCGCCTTCCGGCTGCTGGCCAGGCTGCGGGAGCGGGGCGAGCTGTCGGACGACGACATCGTGGTGACGGTGGACGCTGACGGCCAGCACGACCCGTCCGATGTTGTGCGGCTGGTGGCCGCCCTTGAAGAGGGCGACTATGACGCCGTCATTGCCCGCCGCGACCTCACGGGCTACAGCCCCCTGAAGCGGGCTGGCAATTGGGCCCTTTCCCTGTGGGCCTCCCTCTGGGCAGGCCATCGCCTGAGGGACGTGGAGTCGGGCCTGCGGGCCTTCCGCCTGGGAGCCCTGCTGGCCTGCCAGCCCTACTACCGGGGCTGGCGCTACAGCGAGACGGTGGAGCTGGCGGTGGTCCTCTGTCGCCTGGGCTTCCGCGTCCTGGACGGCCCCAGGGTAGCGGTGCCGGTGCGCCGCTCCCGCACCAGCATCGGCGATGGCCTTGTGGACTTCCTGGCCATCCCGCTGGCCTGGTGGCGGGCCTGGGCGGGGCGGGGGCGGCCCGCAGGCCTCCCCTTGCTCCTGTGTTACGTCCTGCCCTTGCTCTTTCTGCTGGGGGTCGCCTTCGTCGTTTTCGACCTGTTGTGGCACCCCCTCTTCCTGGGCGACGACTCCGTCCACCACTACGCCCACATCTGGTTCGTGGGACGCTACCTGGCCCAGCACCGCTCCCTGCCCTTGCATTTCCCGCTGCTGGAGGGGGGGCAGGCCATGGCCTTCCCCTACGGCCTGCCCGTCTACGTGGTCGGGGGGCTGCTGCACCTGGCCCTGGGCGACCGGGCGGTGGGGCTGATGATGGCGCTGGCCCTGGTGGGGACGCTGGCCGCAGCGGCCCTCCTGCGCCCCGCCCTGCGGCAGCCCTGGCCCCTGGCCCTGCTGCTCCTGAACCCCTTCCTGGTGGACGCCGTCTACGCCTTCCAGCTCACGACCATGTGGTGCGCTTTCTTCTTCCTGCTCTGGGCCTGGGCTGTGGAGTCGGGCAGGCGCCTCCTGGCGGCCCCCCTGCTGTGGCTGGCGGTGGCCTCCCATCCGGTGGTGGGCATGCCAGCCGTGGCCGCCTACGCGGCCTACGCCTGGCTGCGGCGGCGGGAGGCGCTCCCGGCGGTGCTGGGCTCGGCCGCCGTGGCGGCGCCCGCCCTGGTTCCGGTCCTGTGGATGACGGTGCACACCCCCGCCCTGTCGGAGACCCCCGTGGGCACCGTCGCTGCCTCGGTGGCCGACTCGCTGTCCCGTCGGCTGACCGTCCTCGTCCTGCCCCTCGTCGTGGGCGACGTCTGGCCGTGGTTGCGGCAGCGTTATCTGCCTACCCTTGGCGCCGGCCTGGCGGTGCTGGGCGTGGGGGTGGCCCTGGCCACCGGTCCCGTCCAGGTCCAGCCCGGGGTAGGCAGCTACTACGGCGCCCTGCATGGCGAGCGCCACCTCTACGACCAGTTCCTGGCCTCGGATGCCTTCCGTCCGGGGGCTGTCTACCGGGTGCTGGAGCCCAACGAGCGGGAGGACGGCATGTACCGCCTTGTGCAGCACGGGGCGGTGCTGGCCCACGAGTTCTATAGCGAGAGCGTGCAGCGGCGCAATTGGCCTTCCTTGACCGACTACCGCTGCTACCTGGCCCGCAAGGGGGCCGACTACGTGGTGGTGGAGAGGGACTTCCAGCGACAGTTCCACACCAACGAGGCGGCGCTGCTGGGCGAGCTGGTGGGCCTGGGCGAGGCGCGGGTCGCCTACGCGGACCCCGCCGACCGTTTCGTCGTTTACGGTGTGTCCCCAGTCAGGGCTACGCCGTCGGTGGAAGGCGAGTGTCCGGACTGAGGGCCTTCGCTGCTCTTCTTTCCCTGTGGCGGGAGGTGGCCGGCCGTCCC
>DATLZD010000031.1:0-30818 GCA_035574155.1 Dehalococcoidia bacterium
CCCCACGCCGACCCATGCCCTGGGGCCCGGCAGCCCGGCCCTGGACTCTGTGCCCGTTGACCAGTGCCTCGGGCCCGAGGGCGAGGCCCTGACTGCCGACCAGCGGGGGGTGGAGCGCCCCCAGGGGGCGGGCTGTGACGCCGGCCCCTACGAGGCGCTCGCCACCGGCGGGGTGGATACGGGCGGCGGCGGTGGCGGGGGTGGAGGCGGAGGCGGCGGAGGCGGAGATGGAGAGGTAGGCGGCGGTGGCGGAGATGGAGGGACGGGCGGCGGTGGCGGCGGAGGCGGAGATGGAGAGGTAGGCGGCGGGGGCGGCGGCGGGGCTGGTGGCGGCCCCTCCGGTGGCGGCACAGTGCCGCCCTGGGCGCCCCCGCCCCCCCTGAGCGGCACCGTCGTCCTTCTGCTGGACGTCCGGCCCAGCTCCCCTCAGGCCTTCGTCCTGGCCAGCGACCTGCCCTCTTGCCCCTTCCTGATCCTGGACGATGACCCAGCCTCGGCCGCGCCGTCCTCCCGCACCTGCGGCCCCCTGCCCCCGGGCGTTTATGCCGTCGTCCCCCAGGTGCCGAATGGCTGGGTCCTGGCCGGCGGCGGCTGCACCGATGGCAGCCCACTGTCGGCCATCAGGGTAGAGGTGGGGGCGCTGGTGGTCTGCACCGTCACCTTCCGCGCCGTCGAGAGCTACTCCCGGGGCGACGTGGACTGCGACGGCCATACTACGCCCCAGGACGTCCTGGGACTGCTACGGGGCCTTTTGGGCCTCCGGCCTCAGCTACCTCCCGGCTGCCCCGCTCCTGGCGACGGCGCGGCCCTGCTGTGGGGCGATGTGGACTGCGACGGCCGCGTGACATCGGCCGATGCCCAGGCCCTCCTCAGGGCCCTGGAGGGCCTCCTCCCCCTACCGGACGAGCCCTGCCGCGGCCCCTGACGTCACAGCTCGCGGCTGTCCAGGACGATGGTGACGGGGCCATCGTTCACCAGCTCCACCTGCATGAGGGCGCCGAAGCGGCCTGTCTGGGTGGGGACGCCCAGCCCCCTCAGGGCCTGGACGTAGCACTCCACTAGCGGGGCTGCCTCCTGGGGCGGGGCCGCATCGGTGAAGCTGGGGCGACGCCCCTTGCGGCAGTCGGCCAGCAGGGTGAACTGGCTCACCACTAGCGCCTCGCCGCCCACGTCCAAGAGGGAGAGGTTGAACTTGCTCCGGTCGTCGGCGAAGATGCGCAGCTCGGCCGTCTTCCTGGCCAGCTTGCGCGCATCGGCCTCGCCGTCCCCCTGGGCCACCCCTAGCAGCACCAGGAGGCCGGGGCCAATGCTGGCCACCGTCTCGCCCCCCACCGAGACAGAGGCGCGGCGGACACGCTGGAGGACCGCCTTCATGTCCGCCTCGGCGGGGACGATTGAGGCCCCCATGGGCGAGGGGGCATCGCGCTCTGGCAGCTCAGGGCTGGCCCGGCCTTAAGGGGTGGTGGACTCGGCCTTGGCCTCTTCCCTGCTCTCCGACTCTTCCTCGGAGCGGTGGCCGTTCTTGCGGTTATCGGTGCTGTAGAAGCCCGGCCCCTTGAAGATGATGGCCGGCGGGCTGAAGAGGCGACGGGCCGTGCTGCCGCAGTCGGGGCACTCCTGCTCCACGGGGGCATCGAACCCCTCCCAGCGCTCGTACTGGTGGCCCTGGGAGCAACGGTACTCGTAGATGGGCACGGCTCCTACCTCCTTTCCCGGCTGCCAGGATGAGAGGCCACGGGGTTCGATTCCCATTATAGGGACAAGATTGTGAATTTGGCAACACAACCTTGCCCAAGGGCGGCGCATGACCGAAGATAGCCCCTGTGCTATACTGCCCTGCGGAGAGTCCGGGAGGAGGTAGGACAGCTTGCCGTCGGCGGTATCCATGAAGTCCCTGCTGGAGGCCGGGGTCCACTTCGGCCACCAGACGCGGCGCTGGAACCCCAAGATGCGCCGCTACATCTATACCCAGCGCAACGGCATCCACATCATCGACCTTCAGAAGACGGTCCAGAAGCTGGAGGAGGCCCTCAACTTCGTGCGGGAGACGGTGGCCCAGGGGGGCACCGTGCTGTTCGTGGGCACCAAGCGTCAGGCCCAGGAGATAGTGGAGCAGGAGGCCAAGCGCTGTGGCATGCCCTACGTCAACACCCGCTGGCTGGGGGGCACCCTCACCAACTTCCAGACCATCCAGTCCCGCATCGACTACCTGGTGCGGCTGGAGGACGCCAAGGCGCGAGGTGAGTTCGCCCGCCTCACCAAGAAGGAGGCGGCCCGCCTGGAGGACAAGATAGCCAAGCTCAACCGCCACCTGGCCGGCATCAAGGAGATGACCCGCCTACCCTCGGCCCTCTACGTCATCGACCCCGGTCGCGAATACATCGCCGTGGCGGAGGCGCGGCGGGTGGGCATCCCCATCGTGGCCATGGTGGACACCAACTGCGACCCCGACCTCATCGATTACCCCATTCCCGCCAACGACGACGCCGTCCGCGCCATCAAGCTCATCACCGGCCTGGTGGCCGATGCCGTGGAGGAGGGGCTGAAGGAGAGGGAGGCCAGGGCCAAGCTGGAGATGGAGGCGGGCGAGGAGGAGCTGGCCGCCCTGCGGGAGACGGGCTTCGTCTTCTCGCCCGACGAAGAAGGGGCTGCCCAGGAGCCTTCCCCCGAGGAGGGGTAGGCATCGGCCGACAGGCCCATCAGCCTAGCGGGAGGTCCGGAACGGTGGCTGTGTCAGCCGAGGCGGTCAAGGCCCTGCGCGACATGACGGGGGCCGGCATGATGGACTGCAAGCGCGCCCTGGAGGAGGCCAACGGCGACCTGGAGCGGGCCAAGGAGATCCTGCGCCAGCGGGGGGTGGCCATCGCCGAGAGGCGGGCCGGCCGCGAGACGGCCCAGGGGTTGGTGTGGGCCTACGTCCACCATGACGGGCGGGTGGGTGCCCTGGTGGAGGTCAACTGCGAGACGGACTTCGTGGCCCGCACCGAGGAGTTCCGCGCCCTGGCCCAGGCCATCGCCCTGCAGGTGGCGGCCATGGCCCCCAGGTATGTCTCCGAGGAAGAGATGCCACCGGGCGAGGGGGACCCGAAGGAGCTGTGCCTCCTCTCCCAGCCCTACGTCCGTGACGAGTCCCGCACCGTCGCCGACCTGGTGCGGGAGGTCATCGCCAAGACGGGGGAGAACGTGCGGGTGCGCCGCTTCGCCCGCTTCGAGCTGGGCCGCTACGAAGACACCCCGGCCTAGGGGTTGAGGGGCATGGCCGCGCCCAGATACGGCCGCGTCCTTATCAAGCTCAGCGGCGAGGCCCTGATGGGCGACCAGCCCTTCGGCATCGATCCCGACACCCTGAAGCAGATCGCCCGCCAGATCAAGGCGGTGGTGGACATGGGGGTCCAGGTGGCGGTGGTGGTGGGGGGAGGCAACATCTTCCGGGGCGCCCAGTTCGCCGCCCGCGGCATGGAGCGGACCACCGCCGACTACGCCGGCATGGTGGCCACCATCATCAACGCCCTCTGCCTGCAGGACGCCCTGGAGCAGTTGGGAGCGGTGGTGCGCACCCAATCGGCCCTCACCATCCAGGCGGTGGCCGAGCCCTACATCCGACGACGGGCCATCCGCCACCTGGAGAAGGGGCGGGTGGTGGTGTTCGCCGCCGGCACCGGCAACCCCTACATGACCACCGACACCGCCGCCGCCCTGCGGGCCATCGAGACCGACGCCGAGGTCCTGCTGATGGCCAAGAACAACGTGGACGGCGTCTACGAGGCCGACCCCAACAAGTTCCCCGGCGCCCGCAAGTTCCAGAGCATCTCCTACCTGGAGGCCCTGAACCGTCGCCTGGAGGTCATCGACAGCACCGCCCTGGCCCTGTGCATGGAGAACGACCTGCCCATCGTCGTCTTTGACCTGCGGGCGCCCGACAGCATCGTACGGGTGATCCAGGGCGAACAACTGGGCACCACCATCGGCGCCGAGGAAACGGTGCTGGCACCCCTCTCAGCAGGGGAGGTGGAGAGGCGATGACGCGCCCCGAGATCGATTCCCTGCTCAAGGACGCCCGCCAGCGCATGGCCAAGGCGGTAGAGGCCCTGCGCCATGACCTCTCTACCATTCGCACCGGCCGGGCCAGCCCGGCCCTGGTGGAACACATCAGGGTGGACTATTACGGCACCCCGACGCCGCTCAAGCAGCTGGCCACCATCACCACCCCCGAGGCGCGGCTCATCGTCATCCAGCCCTGGGACCGGGGGCTCATAAGGGCCATCGAAAAGGCCATCCAGCAGTCGGACCTGGGGGTGACGCCGTCCAACGACGGGACCGTCATCCGCCTAACGCTGCCGCCCCTCTCGGAGCAGCGGCGCAAGGAGCTGGCCAAGCTGGTGCGCCAGCGGGGGGAGCAGGGAAGGGTGGCGGTGCGCAACGTGCGCCGCGACGCCCACGACGGGCTGCGACGGCTGGAGAGGGAGCACCAGGTCTCCGAGGACGAGTTCCGGCGCGCCGAGCAGGAGCTCCAGAAGCTCACCGACAGCTTCATCAAGGAGATCGACCAGCTCTGCGAGGCCAAGGAGGAGGAGGTGCTGACGGTCTGAGCCGGCAGCCGCAGGTCCTCTCCTTCGCCTCCAGCGCTGCTGCCCTCAGCGAGGAAGAGGGGCCGCGCCGTGCGCCCCTGCCGCTGGCCAGGGTGCCACGCCATGTGGCCATCATCATGGACGGCAACGGCCGCTGGGCGCGCCAGCGGGGGCTGCCACGGCTGGCCGGGCACCGGGCCGGCACCGAAAACCTGCGCCGGGTCATCCAACGCTTCGGCGACTACGGCGTCCAGTACCTGACCCTCTTCGCCTTCTCCACCGAGAACTGGTCCCGCCCCCGGTCAGAGGTGGAGGGCCTCATGCGCATCCTGGGGCGGGTCATCCGCCGCGAGCTGGGCCACCTGCACGAGAACGGCATCCGACTGCTGCACCTGGGGCGGCTGGAGGGGCTGCCTCCTCGGCTGCGGCGACAGGTGGAGGAGGCGATGGAGCTGACCCGCCACAACCGGCGCATGACCCTGGCCATCGCCTTCAACTACGGGGGGAGGGCCGAGATCGTGGACGCGGTGCGGCGCATCGTCGCGGCCGGCGTCCGCCCCGAGGAGGTGGACGAGGCCCTGGTGGCCCGCCACCTTTACACGGCCGAGCTGCCCGACCCGGACCTCATCATCCGCACCGGCGGCGAGATGCGCCTGTCCAACTTCCTCCTCTGGCAGGGGGCCTACGCCGAGTTCTACTCCACGCCCGTCTACTGGCCCGACTTCGGCGAGGAGGACATCGACCAGGCCCTGCTGGCCTACTCCCAGCGCCAGCGCCGCTTCGGGCGCCTCCCCCAGGATGAGAGCGACTATCCTGAGCCGCCTCAGAACGGCCGGGACCGGCCGCGCTGACGGGCTGCTGGCCCGCTCCCTCTCCGCTGCCGTAGGGGTGCCCGTCATCCTGGGCCTGGTGCACCTGGGCGGCACCCCCTACAGCCTCGGGGTGGCCCTGGTCCTGGGGGCCGGCACGCTGGAGCTGCTGGGGGCCCTCTACGGCGCCGGCCGAGGCCCCCTGCGCCTGGTGGGGCAGCCGGCCCCCACCTACCTGGCGCTGGCCCAGATGGGGCTGATGGTGGCCGCTGCCCACCACGGGGCCGAATGGTGGACGGGCGCCCTGGCCCTCAGCCTGGGCCTCTCCTTCCTCTGGGCCCTGGGGCAGCGCGCGCCCGCCAAGTCCCTCCCCCTGTGGCTGCCGCTGGTGGCCGCCCTGGCCTACCTCGGGCTGCTGGGGGGGCACCTGGTCCTTCTGCGTCGCCTGCCCGCCGGGGAAGACTGGGCGCTGCTGGCCATCTTCGGCGCCTTCAGCACCGACACCGCCGCCTACCTGGTGGGCCGGACCATCGGCCGGCGGCGCCTGGCGCCCCAACTCAGCCCGGGCAAGACCTGGGAGGGGACCCTGGGGGGGCTCCTGCTGGGCAGCCTGGGCGTCGCCCTCATCAACTGGGCCACCGGCCTGCGGCTGCCCCCTGCCGAGATGGCGGCCCTGGCCCCGCTGGTGGCGGTGGCCGCCACCCTGGGAGACCTCTGCGAGTCCTTCCTGAAGCGGGGGACGGGCATCAAGGACGCCTCGGCGGCCATCCCGGGCCATGGCGGCTTCCTGGACCGTCTGGACAGCGTCCTGTTCGTGGCCCCTCTGGTATACTATTGGGGCCTGTGGGTGAGCATGTGAAGGGCCTCGTCGTCCTGGGATCCACCGGGTCCATCGGGCGCCAGACGCTGGAGGTGGTGCGGGCCCTGCCAGGCCGCTTCCGGGTGGTCGGTCTGGCAGCCGGCAACAACCTCAGCCTCCTGGAGGAGCAGGTCCGCGAGTTCCGCCCCCGCCTGGTCTACGCCAGCCGCGACGGCGAACAGCTCTACCTGCGCCTGCGGGAGCTGGGCCTTCCCTGCCGCTGGGCGCTGCCCGAGGAGATGGCCGTGGCCGAGGACGTCCACCTGGTGATGGTGGCCACCGTGGGCCGCGCGGGCCTCTCGCCCACCCTGGCCGCCCTGAGGGCGGGCAAGGTGGTGGCCCTGGCCAACAAAGAGGTCCTGGTCATGGCCGGGCACCTGGTGCGGGAGGCGGCCCGGCAGGGGGGAGGCCAGCTGCGGCCGGTGGACTCGGAGCACTCTGCCATATGGCAGTGCCTGTGGGGCGAGCAGCCCCAGGCGGTGGCCAGGCTGTTCCTGACGGCCTCCGGCGGCCCCTTCCGCGACACCCCCTTGGAGGAGCTGGCCCGGGTCACCGCCGCCGAGGCCCTGCGTCACCCCACCTGGCAGATGGGACCCAAGGTCACCGTCGACTCGGCCACCCTGCTGAACAAGGGCCTGGAGTGCATCGAGGCCCGCTGGTTCTTCGACCTGCCCCTGGAGCGGATAGAGGTGGTGCTCCACCGTGAGAGCATCGTCCACTCCCTGGTGGAGTTCCGCGATGGCTCCCTCAAGGCCCAGCTCAGCGCCCCCGACATGCGGCTCCCCATCCAGCTGGCCCTCACCTACCCGGAGCGGGTGGAGGGGGCCAGCGTGCCGCGGGTGGACCTGGCGCGGCTGGGGGCGCTGCACTTCGGGCCGGTGGACCTGCGCCGCTACCCCTGCCTGGGCCTGGCGTTGGAGGCCGGGCGCCGAGGCGGCACCTATCCGGCTGCCCTCTCGGCCGCCGACGAGGTGGCGGTCCAGCACTTCCTGGCCGGCCATATCGGCTTCCTGGACATACCCCGACTGCTGGAGGACGTGCTGGCCGCCCACCGCAGCGCCGCCGACCCCTCCCTGGACCAGGTCCTGGAGGCCGATGCCTGGGCGCGGGCCCAGGCCGACGAGTGGGTGAGGGCGAGGACGCGGTAGCATGACCTGGCAAGGGGTCCTGGCCTTTATCGGCATCCTCGCCTTCCTGGTGGTGGTCCACGAGCTGGGCCACTTCCTCACCGCCAAGCTGTTCGGGGTCAAGGTCCTGGAGGCGGGGCTTGGCTACCCGCCCCGCCTGTGGGGCTTCCGCTTCCGCGACACCATCTACTCCATAAACTTGCTACCCCTGGGGGGGTTCGTGCGGCTGATGGGCGAGGAGGACCCCACCCACCCCCAGAGCCTGGCCCGGCAGCCGCCCCTGGCCCGGCTGGTGGTGCTGGCCTCGGGCTCGGTCCTGAACCTGCTGCTGCCCATCCTCCTGTTCGCCATCGCCTTCAGCATCCCCCGGGAGGTGCCGGTGGGGCTGGTGACCATCGCCGAGGTGGTGCCCGGCTCGCCGGCCGAGGAAGCGGGGCTACGGCCTGGGGACGTGGTGCTGGCCCTGGACGGCCAGACCGTCCGCAACGTGCAGGACCTGGGCCGGGAGATAAGGCTGCGCATGGGGGAGACGGTGACCTTCACCGTAAAGCGGCCCGAGGCCGGAGGGGCCAGCGTCCTGGGCGGCGGCGGGGGCCAGATCATTAACATCCCCGTCCATGCCCGCTTCCGGACCGACGGCCCCACGGGGATCCGGGTGGCCATGGCCCTCTCCTACACCGAGCGGGAGTCCTACCCCTTCTGGGAGGCGCTGGGCAAGGGCTGGACGGCCACCATCGAGTCCCTCATCCTGGCCCGCAACGAGGTAATCTCGTGGTTCACGGGCGGGGGGCGCCCGGAGGTGGCCGGGCCGGTGGGCATCGCCCAGGCCACCGGGGAGGTGGTGGAGCGCTCGGGCTGGCGGACGTTGCTGGACTTCGCCGCCCTCCTCTCCATCAACCTGGGCATCATCAACCTCCTGCCCCTGCCCATGCTGGACGGGGGGCGCATCGTCTTCGTGCTCATCGAGGTGGCCCGGCGGGGCAAGCGGCTGGCGCCGGAGAAGGAGGCGCTGGTGCACTTCGTGGGCCTGATGGCTATCATAACCTTGGCGGTGGTTATCACCTATTTCGATGTCCTGCGCATCCTGAGAGAGGAGAGCCTGATCCGATGAGCGAGCTGGAGGCCATGAGCACCCTGGCGCCGCGGCGGCGGACGCGCCCCATCTGGGTGGGCAGCGTCCAGATCGGCGGCGACGCCCCCATCGCCGTCCAGTCCATGACCAACACCGACACCGCCGATGTGGAGTCGACCCTGCGCCAGATCCAGGAGCTGGCAGAGCTGGGCTGCGACATCGTGCGGGTGGCGGTGCCCGACCGGGAGGCGGCAGAGGCGCTGCCGGAGCTGGTGCGCAGGAGCCCGGTGCCCCTCATCGCCGACATCCACTTCGACCACCGCCTGGCCCTGGCTGCCCTGCGGGCCGGCATCCACGGCCTGCGCCTCAACCCGGGCAACATCCGCGACCCGGAGAAGGTGAAGGAGGTGGTGCGGGAGGCCAAGGCGCGGGGGGTCCCCATCCGCGTGGGCGTCAACGAGGGCAGCCTGCCCCCCCTGCCGCCCCTGAAGGAAGGCGAGCTGCCGCCCCCCAAGTGGAAGCGGATGGTGGACGCCGCCCTGTGGGAGATCCAGATCCTGGAGGATCTGGGCTTCTCCGACATCAAGATCTCCCTCAAGTCCTTCGACGTGCCCACCATGGTCACCGCCTACCGGGAGATGGCCAAGCTGGTGGACTACCCCTTCCACCTGGGAGTGACGGAGGCGGGACCGCCCCGGTCGGGGGCCGTGCGCTCGGCGGTGGGCATCGGCATCCTCCTGGCCGAGGGCATCGGCGACACCATCCGCGTCTCCCTGGCCGCCGACCCCAAGGAGGAGGTCCCGGTGGCCTACGACATCCTCAAGGCCCTCAACCTGCGCCAGCGGGGGGCCACCATCGTGGCCTGTCCCACCTGCGGCCGCATCGAGATCGACCTTATACCGCTGGTGAACCAGGTGGAGGCCTACTTCCAGAGGCTGGGCTACCCCATCACCGTGGCCGTCATGGGCTGCGTGGTCAACGGCCCTGGCGAGGCGCGGGAGGCCGATATCGGCATCGCCGGCGGCAAGGGGAAGGGAGCCATCTTCCGCAAGGGCGAGGTGGTGCGGGTGGTCCCTGAGAGCCAGTTCCTTTCGGCCCTCATCGAGGAGGGGCACAAGGTCATCCAGGAGCGCTTCGGCCAGGCACCTCCAGCCCCCCAGAGCGCCCCCAGCGAGCTGGACGAGGTCATTGCCCTCACGCCGGTGGAGGGCCCCGGCCCCGGGCGGGTGGCCCGACGCCAGCAGACGTGAGGGTTGCCGTGGGTGAGGTCCTGCGCTACTTCTTCCTGCACAACCTCTGGGCCAACCTGCGCCTCATGGAGGCCTGCCAGGGCCTGAGCGACGCCCAACTGGACTACAGCGTCCCCGGCACCGTGGGCAGCCTGCGGCAGGTCCTGCTGCACGTGGTGGCCGCCGAGGGGCGCTACGTGACCGGACTGCGGGGCTCCCCGCCCGAGCCGGTGGTGGACGAGAGGATGCCCTGGCCGGGGTTCGGGCGCCTGCGGGAGGCGGCGATGGCCACCGGCGAGGCCCTCGTCGCCCTGGCCTCGGAGGAGCTGGCCGGCCGCCATGTGGAGCGTCCCTTGGGTGGCCGCACCGTGCGGGTGCCGGCCACGACGGTGCTGGTGCAGGCCTACCAGCACGGGGCCGACCACCGCTCCCAGGCCCAGACCATCCTCACCCAGCTGGGGCTGGAGCCGCCGGCCCTGGACGTCTGGGCCTACGCCCGCGCCCTGGGCCAGTTCCTAGAGGCCTAGGCCCGCCCTTGTGCCGCTGCGGCGGCGGGACATATCATTTCCCTGCAAGGGCCGCTGGCAGGAGGACGTCACATGGAGATCCGCGTCGAGGTGGGCGACATCACCCGCTACCCGGCCAAGGCCATCGTGGTCAACCTGTTCGAAGGCGTCCGCACCCCCGGCGGGGCCACCGGCGCCGTCGACCGCGCCTTGGAGGGCGCCATCAGCCAGCTCATCGAGGACGGCGAGATCCGGGGCAAGGAGGGGGAGCTGACCGTAGTCCACACCCTGGGTCGCCTGCCCAGCCCTCGGGTCCTGGTGGCCGGCCTGGGGAAACAGGAGGGCTTCGGCCTGCAGCGGGTGCGGGACGTCACCGCCTCCGCCCTGCGCCACCTGCGGCGGCTGGGGGCCGAGACGGTGGCCAGCATCGTCCACGGTGCCGGCATAGGCGGCCTCGACCCTGAGGCCTGCGCCGAGGCCATGGCCGAGGGTGCCGTCATGGGCCTATACCGCTTCCGACGCTATAAGCGGGACGAGGAGGAGCGGGAGCTGCGGGAGCTGGTCCTGGTGGAGGCCGACGGCGCCAAGGCCGAGGCCCTACGGCGGGGCGTGGAGCGGGGCCTCGTCCTGGGGCAGGCGGCCAACCACGCCCGCGACCTGGCCAACGAGCCCGCCAATATGCTGACGCCGGCCGAGTTCGCCGAGCGGGCCCGCGCCCTGGCCGAGGACGCCGGCCTGGAGTGCGAGGTCTGGGGCCCCGAGGAGATACGCAACATGCAGATGGGCGCCCTGCTGGGGGTGGCGGCCGGCTCCGTCCAGCCGCCCCGCTTCATCGTCCTGCGCCACCGGGGCCGCCCCGATTCCCAGAAGGCGGTGGGGCTGCTGGGCAAGGGCATCACCTTCGACTCGGGCGGCATCTCCCTCAAGCCGGCCCAGGGAATGGAGGAGATGAAGGGGGACATGTCGGGCGGGGCGGCCGTCATCGCCACCATGTGGGCCCTGGGCAAGCTGCGGGCGCCCATCAACGCCGTGGCCCTTGTCCCGGCCACCGAGAACATGCCCTCGGGCTCGGCCACCAAGCCCGGCGACGTGCTGCGGGCCCGTAACGGCAAGACCATCGAGGTCATCAACACCGACGCCGAGGGGCGGCTCATCCTGGCCGACGCCATCTGCTACGCCAAGGAGCTGGGCCTCTCGCCCCTCATCGACGTGGCCACCCTCACCGGCGCCATGGCCGTGGCCCTGGGGCCGGCGGCCACCGGCTTCTTCGCCACCGACGACGCCCTGGCCGAGAAGCTGGTGGCCGCCGGCGAGCGCACCGGCGAGCGCATGTGGCGCTTTCCCCTCATCGGCGAGTACCGGGAGATGCTGCGCAGCGAGGTGGCCGACATCAAGAACGTGGGCGACCGCTACGGCGGCGCCATCTCGGCGGCCGTGTTCCTCCACTTCTTCGTGGAGGACACCCCCTGGGTCCACATCGACATGGCCCCCACCGACAACGTGGACCGGGACAAGGGGGTCTGGGTCAAGGGCGCCACGGGCATCCCCACCCGCACCCTGGTGCAGCTGCTGCTGGACCTGGCCCGGGAGGGCTGAAGGTGCCCCGAGCCAGCCCGGAGGAGCTCGCCTCCCTGGCCCGGGCCATAGAGGAGCGCTGCATCCGCCGCGGCGAGTTCCGGCTGGCCTCGGGCCTCGCCTCCCGCTACTACTACGACGGCAAACAGGTGACCCTGCACCCCCGCTGGGCGGAGGTCATTGGCCGCCTGCTCCTGGCCCCGCTGCTGGACTGGGGGGCACAGGCGGTGGGGGGCATGGCCACCGGTGCCATCCCCATCGCCGTGGCCGTATCCCTGGCGGGCCTGGGGGAAGGGCTGGAGCTGCCGGTCTTCTACGTGCGGGAGGGACGCAAGGGGCACGGCGCCCAGGACGAGGTGGCCGGGGCCGACCTGGTGCGGGGCCTGCCGGTAGCCATCGTGGAGGACGTGGTCACCACCGGCGGCTCAGCGCTGCGGGCAGCAGCCGCCGTGGAGGCCCTGGGCTGCCGCGTGGTGGGCGTGGCCGCCCTGGTGGAGCGCCACGAGGGCGGCGGGGAGGCGATAAGGGACCGCGGCTACCCCTTTTTCCGCCTGTTCTACACCGACCAGGAAGGCCAGCTCTACCCCGACGAAAGGGCCCGCGCCCTCCTGTCTACGACAGGCTGAAGAAGAAGACCCCCGGCGCCACGCCCCCCAGGCCGTGGATCTCGCCCGTGGCCCCCAACAGGGACATGACCAGGGCGAAGAGGGTGAAGCCCACCAGGTTGGCGGCCGCCGCCCGCCCCGACTCCAGGCCCGTGGTAGCCTGCAGGGCCGCCTGGGACAGAATGGCCGTCCCCGCCACCGCCAGCACACCCAGGCCGATGGCCAGCGGCTCGATGAACATGACCACGGCGATGACCATCGGCACGAAGGCCAGGGCCATGGCCCGGAAGACGGCCATCAGCTCCCCCGAACCACCCAGCACCCGGGTGGCCATCAGGTAGGACACGTAGAGCCAGCCTAGCCACACCGCCACCTGGAGCAGGCCCCCGACGATGACCGCCTTGAGAAAGGCCTCCCCGGCGGAAGGGAAGTCCTCAAAGAGCCACCACAGCCACGGCCCCAGCCCCGACACGAGGCTACAGGCCACCACCAGCCCCACCAGCGGCCCCGTGGCGGCCGCGGTGGAGGACGCCTCTCCCAGGACGCTCATGTCCAGGCGGACCAGACGCAAAAGCCAGCCGCTCAGGGTCTGAACGCTCATCGCCCTTCCTCCTGCTGACCCGTTTTGGCCAATTATAGGAGGATCAGGCGCGGCTGGCCACTACCAAAAGCCAGTTACGGGGAGAAAAGGTGAGGCCCAGCTCGTGGAAGGTGTCCCTGACGCTCTCCTTCAGGACGGCGCTGCCCGTCTCCAGGGGGATCCCCGGCAGGATGCCCTCGATCCACAGCTCGTATTCGGAGATGTCCTCGAAGCTCTCCAAGTCCATCTGTACCTGCATGATCTCCTGGTGGCGGATGCGGAAGCCGTTCTGCTCCAGCAGGGCCACGTATTGTTCGGCCGAGAGCCGTTCGCGGGCTGGCGTCCGCTCGTCGCTGGGCGTCAGTCCGTACCTGGTCTTGAGCAGGCGCAGGGCCTTGATGAGCCAACGACGGTAGAACTGGTGCGATTCGGGCGGCTCGGCCCCCAGATAGAAGGAGGTGTTGAAGGAGAAGGTCCCCCCCTCCTTCAGGACCCGCCGCACCTCCTGCAGGACCTTGGCCTTCTCCCGCACCAGGTGGATGGCGTTGCAGAAGAGGACGGCGTCCACCGGGCGCTTCACCAGCTGCGACAGACGCTCGGCGCCCCCGTGGACGAAGCGGACCACCGCCTCGGACACGTTGGCCAGGTTGCGGCGGGCCGCCTCCAGGGCCGAGGCCGAAGGCTCCACAGCGATGACCTCGGACCTGTGGCTGCCCCTCACCTCCTCCAGGATGAGGCGGGTGACGGCGCCGGTGCCCGCCCCCAGGTCCACCACCCGCTGCCCGGGGCGCAGGGCCGTCAGCTTCACCAGGCGACGGTTCACCTCCTGGTAGAAGGGGTGACGGGCGAACTTCTCCAGCGTGAACCGCTCCGAGACGGAGGCCATGTCAAACATTCCTCCCTTCCAGCAGGCCAGCCACACGGTCGAGTATATGCCAGGCCACATCATACTTGCTCATAAGGGGCATGTCTTCCCTCCGGCCGCCCCGGTCCAGGATCACCACCTTGTTGGTATCGGTGCCGAAACCGGCGCCCGGGGCGGTGACGTCGTTGGCCACCAGCAGGTCCAGGGCCTTGTCCCGCAGCTTCTGCTGGGCGTTGGCCAGCAGGTCGTCCGTCTCGGCGGCGAAGCCCACCCGGACCAGCCCCTCGGCCCCGCGCAGCTCGCCCAGGATGTCGGGGGTCGGCACCAGCTCCAGGAGCAGCGAGTCGCGACCCCCGCGCTTGAGCTTGCGCTCGGCCGGCTGTGCCGGGCGGAAGTCGGCCACGGCGGCGGCCATCACCAGGGCATGGGCATCGCGACAGGCCTCCAGGACGGCGTCGCGCATCTGGCAGGCGGTGTGCACGTGCACCACCCGCACGCCGTAGGGGTCAGGGAGGGACGTGGGGGCCGTCACCAGCGTTACCTGGGCACCACGGTCACGGGCCGCCTCGGCTACAGCATAACCCATTTTCCCCGAAGACCGGTTGCCGATGTAGCGCACGGGGTCTATGGGCTCCTGGGTGCCCCCGGCGGTAACGACGATGCGCCGCCCCTGCAGGTCGCCGTAGCGCTGGCCCAGGGCGTAGCGGACTGCCCCCAGCACCGTCTCGCGCTCGGCCAGCCGCCCCGCCCCCACCTGTCCCGAGGCCAGGCGTCCCACCTCCGGGCCCACCACCAGCGCGCCCCGCTCCCTGAGCCTGGCGACGTTCTCCTGGGTGGCCGGGTGCTGCCACATGTGGGAGTCCATGGCCGGGCAGAGGACGAGGGGGGCCTGCGTGCAGAGGACCGTCAGGGACAGCAGGTCATCGGCTAGGCCCAGGGCCAGCCGCGCCAAGGTGGTGGCGGTGGCCGGGGCCACCAGGACCAGCTCCGCCTCGCGCCCCAGCTGCACATGCAGCTCCGGCCTCGTCTCCGAGGGGGCGAACATGTCGCTGTAGGCGGGACGGCCCGTGACGGAGGCGAAGCTGAGGGTGCTGACGAAACGGGTGGCCTCCTCCGTCAGCACCGCGTCCACCTGGGCCCCCATCTGGGTGAGCTGGCTGGCCAGGTCCACTGCCTTATAGGCGGCGATGCTGCCCGCCACCCCCAGCACGATGCGCCGCCCGGTCAGGTTATACATGACCCTCAGTCCCGGTTCATCTCGTAGATGAGGCGTAGGCCCACCAGCGTCAGGTCGGGGTTCACGTGGTCTATGGCCCGTGTCTCGGCGGCAATGAGGTGGGCATAGCCGCCGGTGGCCACTACCTTGGCATCGGCGCCCAGCTCCTCCTTGAAGCGGGCCACCATGCCCTCCACCAGCGCTACATAGCCGTAGACGATGCCCGATTGCATGGCGGCCACTGTGTTGCGCCCGATGACCGCTCGCGGCCGAGTCAGCTCCACCCGATAGAGGCGGGCTGCCCGCTGGAAGAGGGCCTCGGCGGCGATGCCCAGCCCGGGGGCGATGGCCCCGCCCACGTAGTCGCCATCGCGGTTGACGGCATCGAACACGGTGGCAGTCCCCAGGTCCACGATGATGACGGGGGCGCCATACAGGTGCAGGGCGGCCACGGCGTCGGCCACCCGGTCGGGCCCCACATCGCGGGGGGCATCGTAAAGCACACGGATGCCCGTGCGCACGCCCACCTCCACCATTAGGGGTCGCACGCCCAAGTAGGAGCGGCAGACCGTCTCGAACACCGGGTCCAGGTCGGGCACCACCGAACACATGACCGCCGCCCCTATCTGCTCACGGTCGATGCCGCTGTGCTGGAGCAGGGTCAGCAGCAGCCCCCCGTATTCATCAGCCTCGCGACGGACGTCGGTGGCCAGGCGCCACGTGCGGCGCAGCCGTGCGTCCTCAAAGACGCCCACCGTGACGTTGGTGTTGCCGATGTCCAGGGCCAACAGCATGCCGCGGCTCATTACCCCAGGGGCGTGGCCATTATAGTCGAGCTCTATCGCCGGGGCAAGACGAGCCTTCTGTTGAAAACGGGTGGACGATTTCTGCCCGCTAGTTGTCATAAGCTCTGTTGAAACCCGCTAGCTGCCCGTGTTAACTTCCCAATGCGTCCCCCCACAGCGGAGGTGGATCCCGATGAGTAGCGAGGAGGCCGCCCGTAGGCTTTGGGAGACGGTTCTGGGGCAGCTCCAGCTCCAGGTCACCCGACCCAACTATGATACCTACCTGCGCGACACCGTGGGGCTGGAGCTGACGGCCGACCGTCTGGTGGTGGGGGCCCCCAACGACTACGCGGCCGCCTGGCTCTCCAGTCGGGCCCTCCCTCTCATCACCAGCACCGTCTCTCGGGTGCTGGGGAGGCGGGTGGAGGTGACCTTCCGCCTGCACCAGCCCCTGCCGCGCCAGGGCAACGGCACCCAGTCGCTGCTGCGGCCCACCCCGTTGCCGGCCAGCGACCCCAACACCGGCCGCCTCAACAGCCGCTACACCTTCGACCGCTTCGTAGTGGGTGAGAATACCCGCCTGGCCTATGCGGCCGCCCAGGCGGTGGCCGACAGTCCCGGCGAACTCTACAACCCCCTCTACATCTTCAGCGGGCCGGGCCTAGGCAAGACCCACCTGCTACACGCCATCGCCCACCGCCTCATCGCCCAGGGACGCCGGGTCCTCTACGTCACCGCCGAGCAGTTCACGTCCGACTTCGTCACCGCCCTGGGCCAGCGCAGGGTGGACGACTTCCGTGCCCGCTACTACCATCTGGACGCCCTGCTGGTAGACGACGTCCACCTACTGACGGGCAAGGAAAGGACCCAGGAGGAGTTCTACCACACCTTCAACCACGTATACCTTCAGCGGGGGCAGATCGTGCTCGCCGCCGACCGACCACCCCATGACCTCCTGGGGCTGGATTCCCACCTCCGCTCCCGCTTCGAGGGGGGGCTGGTGGTGGACATCCAGCCGCCGTCATTGGAGACGCGCCTGGCCATCCTCCAACGCAAGGCCCAGGAGCTGCGCTTCCCCCTGCCCGACGACATCGCCCGCTACCTGGCGGAGCTGTGCAGCCGCAGCGTGCGCGAGCTGGAGGGCTACCTCAACCGAGTGGTGGCCTATGCCCGTCTTGTAGAGGCGCCCACCATCGACCTCGACGTGGTGGACAAGGCCCTTGCCGCCCTGTCCCGCAGCAACCCCATCCAGCCCCCGTCTCCCGAGACGGTCATCCGGACAGTCGCCCAGTTCTTCAACGTGCCCCCCAACGCCCTCGCCGGCAAGGGGCGCTCCAAGCTCCTGGCCGACGCCCGCCACATCGCCATGTACCTCCTGCGCGAGCAGTGCCAGCTGTCCCTCAAGGACATCGGCCGCCTGTTCGGCAACCGCGACCATTCCACAGTCATCCACGCCCTGTCCAAGATCGAGTCCCTCCTCCGCACCGACCCCCTCCTCCGGCGCCAGGTGGCCGAGATCCGCTCCCTCCTCTCCCTCGGCCTCAGCCAGGCCACCGCCTGACCACAGACACGCGCGGCCTCTCCACTTCCCATCCCCATGCTACATCCATGCCCTTTCCACCCTTCCCACGGCCCTACCACCAGAACCGTCAGTTCCTCCATACTGCCGCCGTATAATCAGTTGTGAAATGATCGACAGGGCGAGGATATGGGTAAAGGCAGGCGACGGGGGAAACGGGTGCGTGTCCTTCCGGCGGGAGAAGTTTGTCCCTCGGGGTGGGCCTGACGGTGGCAATGGCGGCAGGGGTGGCGACGTCTATCTGGTGGCGGACCCGCACCTGCGGACGCTGCACGGCGTGGCTAGGCAGCACCGCTTCCAGGCTGAGCGGGGGCAGCATGGTCGGGGCGGGGGAATGGACGGAAGGAGAGGGGCTGACCTCTATGTGCGGGTCCCGGTGGGGACCCAGGTGCGGAGGGTCGAGAGGGACGGGCGGCTGACGCTGGTTGGCGACCTGGACCGGCCGGGAAAGGCGGTGCTGGTGGCCCGCGGAGGACGGGGCGGACTGGGCAACGCTGCCTTCGCTACGCCCACGAGGCGGGCACCCCGGTTTGCCCAGCGGGGCGAGCGAGGCGAGGAGTGGGAGCTGGTCCTGGACCTGAAGCTGCTCGCGGACGTGGGCATCGTGGGTATGCCCAACGCCGGCAAGTCTACCCTGCTGGCGTGCATCACCGCTGCCCGCCCCAAGATCGCCGATTACCCCTTCACCACCCTGGAGCCGGAACTGGGGGTGGCGGAGGTGGACGGTCGGGAGCTGGTGCTGGCTGATATCCCTGGCCTCATCGAGGGGGCACACCGGGGGCGCGGGCTGGGGCTGCAGTTCCTGCGCCATATAGAGCGGACGCGGGTGCTGGTGCATCTCCTGGACGGCACGCGGCCGGACCCCGTTGCCGATATGGTGACCGTCAACCGTGAGCTGGCGGAGGCGCCCGGCGACCTGCTGGCCAAGCCCCAGGTGGTGGCCATCAATAAGATAGACCTGCCCGAGGTGCGTTCGCGGCTGGATGAGATGAGAGGGGCCTTGCGGCAGGCTGGGGTGGAGCCGGTGGCCATCTCGGCCGCGACGGGGGAGGGGACGAGGGAGCTGCTGCGGGAAGTGGCCCGCTTGCTGCCTGAGCCCGCCCAGGGAGAGGGGGAGGAGGTGGAGGTGGCGGCGCCAGCGGGCGCAGCCCCTCGCTTCCACGTGCGGCGCAGCGATGGCGCGCTGGTGGTGGAGGGACGGGAGCCGCTGGCGCTGGCCCAGATGATGCCGGTGGAGGACGACGAGGGCCGCCGCGAGTTCTGGCGACGGCTGGCCCGTATGGGGGTGGTGAGGGCCCTGCGCCGGGCGGGTGCCCAGCCCGGCGACCGCGTACGCTTCGGGGACGTGGAGCTGGAGTGGGAAGGGTGAGGATAGGAGTCCTGGGGGGCACCTTCGACCCCGTGCACTGGGGGCACCTGGTGCTGGCCGAGCAGGCCCGCGACCAGCTCTCGCTGGAGCGGGTGCTGTTCGTGCCGGCCGGCCTTCCCTGGCGGAAGGTGGACAGGGCTGTGTCGCCCGTCGCCCAGCGGGTCGAGATGGTGCGCCTGGCGCTGGAGTCGAGCCCCTTTGAGCTGTCGCTGCTGGAGGCGGAACGCCCTGGCCCTTCCTACACCGTCGATACCCTGCAGCAACTGCGGGAGATGCTGCCGGGGGCGGAGCTCTACTTCATCATGGGGCACGATGCCCTGTGGGACCTGCCCAACTGGCACCGGCCAGCGGACATCGTGTCGCTGGCCTGTCTGGCAGTGGCCCGGCGACCGGACCGCTCGGGGGAAGAGGCCCTGGCAGAGGTGGCGCGGCGGCTGCCGGCGGTGCGGGAGCGGGTGGTGTGGCTGGAGATGCCTCTTCTGGGGATCAGCGGCAGCGACATCCGTCGTCGAGTGCGAGAGGGGCGGTCGATCCGTTACCTGGTGCCGCCGGCGGTGGAGGACTACATCCACCGCCACGGCCTCTACCGCTGAGCCTAGAGCAGGTAGGTGAGGCGGATGCGGGCCCCCCGCTCCGCTGCCCAGCGGGCGATGGCGGCCAGCTCGTCCAGGCGGTCGGCCAGTCCAGGGTAGGGCGCCGCCAGCTCCTGCAGCCTGGGGTGGGTGCGGAAGGCCTCGGCCACCCGGGCCGCCGTGTCGGCCAGGGGGCCTGGCTCCTGCCAGAGGCGTTCCAGCTCGTCCACGTCCTGGGCGTCCTCCACCTCGGCGCTGGAGAAGCGCAGCAAGGGGGTGAGGTCGATCTTGAGCTGGCGCTTGAGGAGGGAAGCGGCCCGGGCCAGCTCGTGCTGGGCGCCGAAGCGCTCGGCGGCGGCGAAGGACATGAAGTAGACGAGGGGTGCCGTGTCGCCCTGGAAGTCGGGCGGTTCGGCGCCCCGTGCCGTTGTCTCCACCAGGAGCATGGTCATGGCCTCGTCCGCCTTTCCTTGGCTACGAGCCTCCCCGTAGCCTCGCGTCGGGCCATCAGCGCAGGGGAGGCAACTCCCCCGCGTGGGCATGGTGCCGCCGCATCAGACGTCCAGGTTGCGGACCTGGTGGTAGTGGCTCTGGATGAAGGCCTTGCGCGGCCCCACGTCCTCGCCCATGAGCTGACTGAAGACCTTGTCGGCCAGGGCAGCGTCCTCCACCGTTACCTGCAGGATGGTGCGCCGCTGGGGGTCCATGGTCGTCTCCCAGAGCTGTTCTGGGTTCATCTCGCCCAGGCCCTTGTAGCGCTGGACCACCACGTTCTTGCCGTCCCGCAGCCGCTTCAGGGCCTCCTCCTTCTCACGTTCGGAGTAGGCGAAGGCCACCTCCTTGCCCCGGGCGATGCGGTACAAGGGCGGCTGGGCGATGTAGAGGTGGCCCCCCTCGATGAGGGGGCGCATGTTGCGGAAAAAGAACGTCAGGAGGAGGGTGCGGATGTGGGAGCCGTCCACGTCGGCGTCGGTCATGATGATGACCCGGTGGTAGCGCAGCCGCTTGGGGTCGAAGGAGTCGCCGAAGCCGGCCCCCAGGGCGGTGATGATGGCCCTTATCTCTTCGTGGGCCAGCACCTTGTCGGGCCGCGCCTTCTCCACGTTGAGAACCTTGCCCCGCAGGGGGAGGATGGCCTGGAAGCGGCGGTCGCGCCCCTGCTTGGCCGAGCCGCCGGCCGAGTCCCCCTCCACGATGTATAGCTCCCGCTTGCGGGGGTCCTTCTCGGAGCAGTCGGCCAGCTTGCCGGGGAGGGTGGTGTCCTCCAGGGCGTTCTTCTTCAGCACCAGGTCGCGGGCCCGACGGGCGGCCTCCCGCGCCCGCTGGGCGGTGATGCACTTCTCGACGATGCGGCGGGCGCCGCTGGGGTGCTCCTCCAGCCAGCGGGCCAGCTCCTCGGCCACCACCGACTCCACCTGCCCCTTCACCTCGGCGTTGCCCAGGCGCGTCTTGGTCTGTCCCTCGAACTGGGGCTCGGGGATCTTGACGCTGACGACGGCGGTGAGGCCCTCGCGCACGTCGTCGCCGCTCAGGTTGGGGTCGTCGTCCTTCAGCAGCTTCTGACGGCGGGCGTAGTCGTTCAGGACGCGGGTGAGGGCGCTGCGAAAGCCTGTCAGGTGGGTGCCGCCGTCGATGGTGTTGATGCAGTTGGCGAAGGCGTAGGTGGAGTCGCTGTAGCCGTCGTTATACTGGATGGCCACCTCGATGATGGTGCCGTTGACGGTCCGCTCGAAGTAAATGGGCTCGTGCAGGACGCGCCGACCGCGGTTGAGCCGCTGCACGAAGGAGCGGATGCCCCCTTCGAAGTAGTAGTTGGTCTCGCGGCCGCTGCGCTCGTCGCGGAAGTGGATCCATACGCCCTTGGTGAGGAAGGCCATCTCGCGGAAGCGCTGGGCCAGGACGTCGAAGTCGAAGTCGCGGTTGGGGAAGATCTGGGGGTCGGGGCGGAACCAGGTAGTGGTGCCCGATTCGCCTCGGGGCGCTTCGCCCACCACCTGCACGTCGCCCAGGGGGCGGCCGCGCTCGTATTCCTGTCGGTAGACCTTGCCGTCGCGGCGGACCTCCACCCACAGGCGCTCCGAGAGGGCGTTGACCACCGCCGCCCCCACGCCGTGCAGGCCCCCCGAGACCTTGTAGGCCTGGCGGTCGAACTTGCCGCCGGCGTGGAGCTGGGTCATCACCGTCTCCAGGGCCGAGCGGCCGGTGCGCGGGTGCAGGTCCACGGGGATGCCGCGGCCGTTGTCCCGCACCAGCACCCCGCCCTCGCGGTCGATGACCACCTCCACCCGGTCGCAGTAGCCAGCCATGGCCTCGTCGATGGAGTTGTCGACGATCTCGTAGACCAGATGGTGGAGGCCGCGGGCGTCGGTGGAGCCGATGTACATGCCCGGCCGGCGGCGCACGGCCTCCAGCCCTTCCAGGACCTGGATGTCGGCAGCGGTGTAGGAGCTGGACCTCTTATCGCTCATGGGCCTCCTGCGGCAGAAAGGGGCGCTCTGCGTTCATTTTAGCACAAACATGCGCCTATCGCAGCGCCGCGAAGGCTTCCGAACCTCGCCTTTTCTCGCCCTCACGCGGTCGCTGGCCGGGGCGTGGTCCCCCGCCACACGGCCAGGAAGACCACGGCGGCCAGCGCCTGGGCCGTCGCGCACAGGGCGCCTAGGGCAGGCAGCGAGAGCCCGTATAGCACGCCCAACAGGGCGCTGCCGGCGAACCAGGCGACGCCGTAGGCCGAGTTGAAGAGGCCGAAGGCCGAGCCGCGGCGGGCAGTGGGCACCAAGGCCGCCACCGCTGCCCTCATGACCGACTCTTGGGCAGCGATGCCGGTCCCCCACAGGGCAGCGCCCGTTGCCAGGAGGGGCAGCCCCCCACTGGCCAGGAAGAGGGGCACGGCAGGGGCCGAGACGAGGGCGGCGAGGGCCACGGCCCGCAGGCCTAGGCGGTCGAACAGGCGCCCAAGGGCCAGGGCGGCTAGGGCGTCCATGCCCATGGCCAACGCATAGAGGACTGGCAGCCAAGAGGCAGCCACCTCTCCCTGCCGCTGTAGGTGGAAGGCCAACAGGGGGAAGTCGGCATACCCGGCTGCCACCAGCGCCGAGCCCAAGAGGTAGAGCCAGAAGCGCCGGGGCAGGGCGGCGGATGGGGCTATCGACTGGGGGGCCTCCAGCTCGGCGGTGTGGGGATAGCGCAGGCGGGCCAGGGACATGACGGCCAGGCAGGCGAGGGCGGGTGCCAGCAGCAGGGCGAAGGCGGGGCGGTAGCCCTCGCTCAGGTAGACCACCAGCGACACCACGAGGGGCCCGGCCACGGCGCCTATCTGGTCCAGGGCCTCGTGCAGGCCGAAGGCCCAGCCGAAGCCCACCCGGCTGGCGGCATGGGAGAGCATTAGGTCGCGGGCAGGGGCGCGGATGCCCCGGCCCGCCCGCTCGGCCACCATCAACGCCGCCCCCAGCTGCCAATGCCCCACCAGGGCCAGGGCCGGCACCGAGAGCATGTTTATGGCGTAGCCCCACAGGGCGATGGTCCAGGGACGAGCGGCGCGGTCCGATAGGTAGCCCGAGGCGAGGCGCAGCACGTGGCCCACCATCTCCCCTAGCCCCGAGAGGACGGAGATGGCCACGGCGCTGGCCCCCAGCGCCCCCAGGAAAGGCCCCACGATGCTGCGACCCCCCTCGTAGGTGGCATCGGCCAGCAGGTCGGCCACCCCTACCAGCAGCACGAACTGGAAAGCGGCAGCGGCGATGCCTGCTCCGGCAGCAGGGGTCGAGGGTCCACCGCCAGGTGCCTTATCGGCCAACGTCAGTGTCCCTTACAATGGGGCCATGCAGCTGCCCTCGGGTCTAGTATCGGCTGCCCTGGTGCGCCGCCTCAACCGCTTCGCCGTGGAGGTGGAGACGGCCGGAGCGAGGGTGGAGGCCCATCTGGCCAACTCGGGCCGCCTGCAGGAGCTGATGGTCCCCGGGGTGCCCGTCCTGCTGGTGCCCAGACACGCCCCGGGCCGCAAGACGGCCTACGACCTGGCCCTGGTCTGCGTGGACGGCGTCTGGGTCTCGGCCGATGCCCGCCTGCCCAACGCCCTGTTGCGGGAGGCCCTGGCGGAGGGCAGGCTGGCGGCCTTCGCCGGCTGTCGGGTGGCCCGCAGCGAAGTCCTCTACCGGGGCGTCCGCATCGACCTGCTGCTGGAATGCCCCTGTGGGCCGGTGCTGGTGGAGGCCAAGTTAGTGACGCTGGTGGAGGGCGGGGTGGGCCTCTTCCCGGACGCCCCCACCGAGCGGGGGCGCCGCCACGTGGAGGCCTTGGCCCAGGCGGTGGCCGAGGGCCTGCGGGCGGCGGTGGTCTTCGTCGTCCAGAGAGTGGACGCCTGGGCCTTCTCCCCCCACCGCCGGGCCGACCCGCGCTTCGCCCGGGCGCTGACGACAGCGGCGGAGGCCGGCGTGCAGGTCCTGGCCTACCGCTGCCGCGTTGACCCCGGGCAGATCAGCATCGACCAGCCCATCGCCGTCCGCCTATGAGGGTAGGGTGAGAGACGGTGCTGGACTGGCTGAGGCGGCTGCTGGAGCCGCGGCTGGAGGAGCCGGCGGACTTGGCTGACGTGACCCTGCGGCCCATCGGCGTTGTGCGCAACCGGGTGTCGCGCCCCATGGCCGAGGGGTGGGAGGCGGTGGAGTCACGCATCGTGCTCCGTCCCGAGCTGGCGCCGGCCCTGCTGGGGCTGGACCGTTACTCGCACATCTTCGTCCTCTTCTGGCTGCACCTGATCCCCGAGGAGCTACGCGGTTCCCGCCTTCAGCTCCACCCCCGCGACCGGGACGACGTGCCCCTGCAGGGCCTCTTCGCCACCCGCAGTCAGCTACGGCCCAACCCCTTGGGGCTGACGGTGGTCCGCCTGCTGTCGGTCCGGCACAATGTGCTGCGGGTGGTGGGCCTGGACGCCGTTGACGGGACGCCGGTGCTGGACCTGAAGCCCTACATCCCCTACTACGACGCCGCGCCCAACGCCACCCTGCCCGAGTGGGTAGACCGACTGCTCCGCTAGAGGTGGAACAGGACGTGGAGGACGTCCCCGTCCTGCACGCGGTAGCCTTTGCCCTCGCTGCGCAGCAGCCCCTTGGCCCTGGCCTCGGCCAGGGAGCCGGCAGCGAGGAGGGACTCCCAGCCGATGACCTCGGCGCGGATGAAGCCCCGCGCCATGTCGGTGTGGATCTTGGCGGCGGCGTCCAGGGCCGTGGCGCCGGCCGGGAGGAGCCAGGCGCGGCACTCCTCCCCCACCACGGTGTAGAAGGTCACCAGGCCGGCCGTGAGGAGCAGCCGCCGGTAAAGGGCCGGCAGGGGGTCCGGGGGGAGGCCCAGCTCCCGGCGGAAGGCCTCGGCCTCGTCGGCGGGCAGCTCTCGTAGCTCGGCCTCGGCCCGCGCACAGAGGGCGAAGAAGGCGGTGTGCCGGCCGCCGTAACGGGCCGCCAGGCCCTCGGTGGCGGCCTCGGCCCCTCCGGCCTGTCCCTCGTCCAGGTTGAGGAGAGCCAGCAGGGGCTTGAGGGTGAGGAGGCCATAGGGGGAGAGGGCCCTGGCCTCCTCGGGCGCCAGCCCCTCCTCCCGCAGGGGGCGCTCGGCCTCCAGGGCCTGGCGGGCACGGGCCAGGGCCGCCGCCTCCCGCTGGGCGGCCTCGCGCTCGGACGGGGGGCCGGTGCGGGCTGCCTTCTCCAGCCTTTCCAGCCTCCGCTCGACGATGGCCAGGTCGTGGTAGCAGAGCTCCAGGGACATGGTGCGGTAGTCGGCCTCGGGGTCCACGCGCCCCAAGGGGTGGGGCACGTCCTGGCGCTGAAAGGCCCGCAGGACCAGCAGTAGGGCGTCGGCGCGGGCCAGGGCGGTGGCCGCCTCGCCGCCCAGCGCCCGGCCCTGGATGGGCCAGGGAGGCAGGTCATGGAAGACGGCCTCGGGGTAGGTCACCTTCTTGGGGCGGAAAAGGGCGGCCAGGGCATCCAGACGGGGGTCGGGAAGGCGGACGGTGGCCACCTGCTCCTGGCGTCCGTGGGCGCTGGCCCTGGGGCCGGCCAGGGCACGCAGGAGGGTGCTCTTTCCTGCCTTCTCCAGCCCGACGATGGCCACTTCCATGCTGCGTCCATTATCCCACCGCAGCCCGTAGTCGGGAGAGAAAGCGGACGGGGCAGGCCGCCGCTGCCTGCCCCGTCCGGGCCCAATGGGGAGGGAGGGTTGGACCCGACCGAGATGACGCCCCCTCTCCCGTGGTCGTTACGCGTCAAGTGGAGACCTGGGCCTGGCCGGTGGGACATATCTCCAGGGCCGGGCAGCCCAGGCAGCGTGGCCGGGCGCGGCAGCGCTCCTTGCCGTGCCGGACCACCAGGGCATGGAACTCGTTATACAGCGCCGCGTCGCGGGGCAGGTGGGCCATGAAGAAGGCCTGCCAGTCGTGGTAGCCGTTGCGGGGCGGTCCCAGACCTAGGCGGCGGAAGAGGCGCTGGGTGTAGGCGTCTACCACGAAGTATGGCCGTCCGGCGGCATAGAGCAGGATGGAGTCGGCCGTCTCGGGTCCGATGCCGTAAGTGGCGAGGAGGCGTGACCTCAGGTCCTCGGGGTCGTGGGCCAGCATGGCTGCCACATCGCCCGCGAACCCGTCCACGATGAGGCGGCAGAGGGCCTTCAGCTTGCGGGCCTTGGCGTTGAAGTAGCCAGCCGGCCTCACCAGGGCCGCCAGCTCCTCGTCGGGCAGGGCCAGGATGGCCTCCGGGGAGAGGGCGCCCGCGGCCCGCAGCCGCTCGATGGCCCGCTCGACGTTGGTCCAGGCTGCTGCTTGGGTCAGTATGGCGCCCACCATTACCTCGAAGGGGGACTGGGCGGGCCACCACCCTTGGGGACCGTAGGCCTGGTAGAGCCGGCGGTAAACCTCCAGCAACCGCTCCGCCACCTCGGACCGGGGGACGTTGCAGGCACCTTCAGTCGTCATGGGGGCCACCGTTCCAGTGGTGCACGGCCGGGGCTAGGACGGCGCGAAGAGGGAGAGGGCTAGCAGGGGCACCAGCCAGAGGGCAGCCAGGGCAGCGAAGGCCAGGGGGACCCGTTCGGCCAGGGCCTCGGCCAGCTCCGGGGTGGGTCCGCCCTCCTTCACAGCCTGCAGCACCGCCAGCCTCAGCCGCCGCAGCCCCAGGTTGATGAGGGGCAGGAACACCAGCAGCAGCACCAGGTATAGAAGGCCCAGGGCCAGCAGCCAGCCGGTGGTGAAGAGGTCATAGCCGCGTTCGCTCCAGTAAAAGACGCCGGTGGCTCCGGTGAGGATGGCGCCGGGCAGGAGGAGCACCCCCTGGTAGTGGTGGGCCTCCTCCACCGCCAGGTGTTGGACCTCCAGGGCGTCGACGCTGTAGGCCCGTAGGAGGGGCAGGGAGACGGCCACGATGCCGGCCACCAGCCAGAAGGCTGCCAGCAGGTGCAGGAAGAGGAGGACCTGTGAGAGCACCGTCCCCACTCAGGGCAGGAGAGGAGTTGTGGCCCTGGAGAGGACCGTCCGCTGCCGGCGACGCTCCAGGGCGGCCCCCACCAGCCCCAGGAAAAGGGGGTGGGGGCGGCCGGGCCGGGACCGGAACTCGGGGTGGAACTGGGATCCCACCATGAAGGGGTGGCCCTGCACCTCGCACACCTCCACCAGCCCGCCGTCGGGGGAGGTCCCGGAGCAGACCAGCCCAGCCCCCTCCAGCTGGTCGCGGTAGCGGTTGTTGAACTCGTAACGGTGGCGGTGGCGCTCCATAACCAGGTCGGTCCCATAGGCCTGGCGGGCCAAGGTGCCGGGGCGCAGCTGGCAGGGGTAACTGCCCAGGCGCATGGTCCCGCCCTTCTCGGTGACCCCCATCTGCTCCTCCATGAGGCAGATGACGGGGTAGGGCGTCTCGGGGTCGAACTCGGTGGAGTGGGCGCCCTCCCAGCCGAGGACGTGGCGGGCGTATTCCATCACCATCACCTGCATGCCCAGGCAGAGGCCCAGGTAAGGCACGCCGTGCTGACGGGCGTAGTGGGCGGCGGCGATCTTGCCCTCCACCCCGCGCTCGCCGAAGCCTCCAGGGACCACGATGCCGTCCACCCCCTCCAGCAGCGAGTCGGGGCTGCGGTGCTCCAGGTCCTGGGAGTGGACCCAGCGCAGGCGCACGGCCACGTGATGGGCCACGCCGGCGTGGATGAGGGCCTCCTTGACCGAGAGGTAGGCGTCGGGCAGCTCCACGTATTTGCCCACCACCGCCACCTCCACCTCGCCCTCCGGCTCCTTGAGGCGCTGGACCCACTCCTGCCAGTCCTTGAGGTCACGCTGGGCGTCGGGCAGGCCCAGCCGCTCGCCGATGTAGTCGCCCAGGCCCGCTTCCTCCAGCACCAGGGGCACCTCGTAGATGGTGGGCATGGTCAGGAGGGGCACCACCGCCCGCCGGGGCACGTCGCAGAAGAGGGAGATCTTCTCCCGCAGGTCCTCGCCCACCGGCAGATCGCTGCGGCAGACTATGACGTCGGGCTGGATGCCCAGGCTGCGCAGCTCGCGGACGCTGTGCTGGGTGGGCTTGGTCTTCAGCTCGCCCGTGGTAGACAGATAGGGCAGCAGGGTGACGTGGAGGGAGAGGGTGTCGTCCCGCCCCTCCTCGTTGCGCATCTGACGGATGGCCTCCAGGAAGGGCTGGCCCTCTATGTCGCCCACGGTGCCCCCCACCTCCACCACCACGATCTGGGCGCCGGCCATCCGCCCCACGGCGCGGATGCGTTCCTTGATCTCGTTGGTGACGTGGGGCACCGCCTGGATGGTGCGCCCCAGGTAGTCGCCCCGTCGCTCCTTGGCGATGACTGCCTGGTAGATCTGCCCGGCGGTGACGGAGGAGAGGCCCGTCAGGTCCTGGTCCAGGAAGCGCTCGTAGTGTCCCAGGTCCAGGTCCGTCTCGGCCCCGTCGGCGGTCACGAACACCTCCCCGTGCTGGTAGGGGGACATGGTGCCCGGGTCCACGTTCAGGTAGGGGTCTAGCTTCTGGATGACTACGGAGAAGCCGCGGGACTTGAGGAGCCTGCCGATGGCGGCGGTGGTGATGCCCTTGCCCACGGAGCTGACCACCCCGCCAGTGACGAATATGTACTTGGTGCCCATAAACTATAAGCCCCTCGCTGGGGGCTCCCGCCCTCGTCCATGTTAGGCACCCCTCCCCGTCACTGTCAAGGGGACTATTTGGAAAGGCAGGGAGACGTTTGAGCAATATCTCTCCTCTTGCCCCCGCCCGCCGCCTGCCCTACACAGGAAAGGGATGCCCCGGGTCATCATCGATGTCCCCCTGCGGGAAATAGCTCCCCGCCGCGTCAGCCGGGCCAAGGTGGAGGAGTTCGTGCGGCTGATGCAGCAGGGGCGCGTCTTCCCGCCGGTGAAGCTGTCCCGCCTGCCCGAGGGCTCGGCCTACAAGTGGCGCGTCTCCGATGGGGGCCACAGGGTGGCGGCGGCCCGCGCCCTGGGGCGGCCCACCATCAAGGCCAAGGTCTGGCTGAGCGACGAGGAGCTGGCGGCCTTTAGGGGCGATGTGCCGGGGCCACCGTGAGGGCCCGTATTGTATGATGGGAGGCGAAGGGTCTCCTCTAGTCCAATTGCTGGCGTTCCGCCTCGGGCAACGCACCGGGGCAGAGGGGGTGAAGCCATGACCGAGCAGCAGCAACAGCCCGAGCGGCGCAAGGGGGGCCTGGGCCGCCTGATGGCGGTGCTGGCCGCCCTCGGGGCAGCGGTGGCGGCCCTGGCCTTCTGGCGGCGACGCCGCACCACCACCGGCAACTAGCCGGGGACCGCCACGACCGCCATGGAGATAACCTGGCTGGGGCACTCCTGCTTCAGGCTGCGGGGGCGCCAGACCACCGTCATCACGGACCCGTGCCCGCCCAGCACTGGCTACCAGCTGGGCCGGCCCACGGCCCACATCGTCACCGTCAGCCATCAGCACGAGGACCACAGCTACGTGCAGGGGGTGGCGGGCAGCCCCAAGGTGCTGGATGCCCCTGGTGAATACGATATCGCCGGCACCTTCGTCACCGCGGTGCCCACCTACCACGACGGTCGCAAGGGGGCGGCCCGCGGCCCCAACCTGGTCTTCGTGCTGGAGATGGACGGCCTGACCCTGTGCCACCTGGGTGACCTGGGGCACCTGCCCACGCCGGAGCAGGTGGAGCTGCTGAGCGGGGTGGACGTCCTCTTCGTTCCCGTGGGGGGCCATGGCACCCTGGACGGCGCCCAGGCAGCCGAGGTGGTCAGCCTCCTGGAGCCGAAGGTGGTCATCCCCATGCACTACCGGACCCCTGCCTGCCGCCTGTCCCTGGACCCCCTGGACCGCTTCCTGAAAGAGCTGGACCTGGAGGCCCTAGAGCCCCAGAAGCGGCTGTCCCTCACGGCCGGCTCCCTGCCCGAGACCACCGAGGTGGTGGTCCTGGACTACGAGCGCTGAGGCTTAGGGCAGGTAGTTCAGCGGGTTGACGGGGACGCCCCCCACCCGCACCTCGAAGTGCAGGTGAGGACCGGTGCACCAGCCGGTGCAGCCCACGGTGCCCAAGGTCTCGCCCTGGTCCACCTGTTGGCCCATGCGCACGTAGATCTGGGACATGTGGGCGTAGAGGGTCTCCTTGCCGTCGGGGTGGCGGATGATGACGGTGTTGCCGTAGCCGTAGTAGCCGTAGGCCACCAGGACCACCGTCCCGCCGGCCGCGGCGCCGATGGGCGTGCCCGCCCGGGTGGCGATGTCGATCCCCTTGTGGCTACCGCCGAAATACTGGGTGATGGTGCCCGACACCGGCCAGATGAAGCCGCTGGGGTTGGTCTGTCGCGGCGCAGGCGCGGGGGCCGGGGCTGGCGCCGGTGCCTGGGCCGGCTGGGACTGGGCCCTGGGAGGCGGCGGGGGCGGTGGCGGCGGTGGGGGAGGAGGCGGGGGCTTGGCCCCGGGGAGCAGCAGCAGCGTCCCCTCCCGCACCTGGTCGGGGGAGGTGATGCCGTTGTCCTCGTAGCCGATGATGGCGTCCACCGTGATGCCGTAGAACTGGGCGATGCCGGCCAGGGTGTCCCCCAGCTTCACCCGGTAGAGGATCCCCGGCGCCGCAGGGATCACCAGCGTCTGCCCCACCTGCAGGCTGTCGGGATGCTCTCCCACCTCAGGGTTGTTCCAGATGAGGTAGTTGGCGTCGATGCCCAGGCGGGCGGCGAGGCCGTAGATGGTGTCGCCCGGCTGTATGACGTAGGTGCTGAACAGGGGCTTGGGCTCCCGCCGTGGCGGCGGCGGCGCGGGGGTGGGAGAGGGGGTGGGCGTGGGCGTCGGGGAGGCCTCCTGGGCCGGCGGCGGCAAGGCCCCCGCCTCCGGGGCGTTGGCCACCGACAGGACGCGGGACTCGCTGGTGCGGACGATGAGGGGGGCCTTCAGGTAGACAGGCTCCTGGCGGGTGACGGCCTCGGGAGAGGCGACGGTGGCAACGGCGGGCGTCTGATAGCCGGGTCCCGAGAGGCGGGTG
>DATLZD010000032.1:0-30205 GCA_035574155.1 Dehalococcoidia bacterium
GTGGCCTGCCACTGGTAGAAGGCGGTCAGGGAACCACCGCCACTGTTCCCTAGCAGGACGAGCCGTTCGTACCCCTTCGCCCTCAGCTCCCGTAAGGCCGCCGCGATGTCCAGCAGCATGCGCTCGTGCAGGGCGTCGCTGTCATTGTTCACGTAGCGAGTGTTGTGGCCCAGCACGGCATAACCACGCTGGGCCAGCAAGGGCGCCAGGTAGTGCCGCGTGAAGTCCGCCCGCGGATGGATGGCCAGAAGGGCCGTCCTGGCGCGGCCGCTGGCTGGAGTATGCAGGAGGCCGAGAGTCTGAACGCCGTCGCTGGCGGTGACCACCACCGGCTCCCGGCGCACCCCTTCCGGTTCCTCGTAGTACTGGTGGCGCACCAGCAGGCTGCGAGAGGCCGTCCTCATGGCGTTCCCTACCCCGCAGCAGGCACCTTACCTGCGGGCCTCGCCCGAGATGGGACGGTCGCTCAGGGGGCGCAGCGAGCCGTCCGCCTGCACTTCCACCGGCACCATGGTCTCGATGGTGTAGGGGTCGCCAGGCCCCACGGCCACCAGGATGCCTGGCCAGAGGGTGGAGGGATGGAAGTCGCGGATGGACTGGGCAGCCCGCAACACGCCGTCGCGGGTCATGTCGCCTTGGTCGCAGGCCCGCTTTAGGGCCTCCACCGACAGCTGCGCTGCCGAGGCCATGTAAATGGTGGCCGGCTGTACTGGCGGCGCCCCATACTGCTCGGTGATCTGTTCCAGCTCGCGCCACTCTGGCGTGTTACGATGTAAGGCGGCTTCCATCACGTACACGTTCAGCACTGCGCCGGCGATCGCACGGTAACCTGCTTCGGCGTTGCCGCCGCCTACTGCGCTCGCTAGCCCCGTAGGTGTGTTGGGGTAGGCCATGAACACTTTGGGTTGCCAGTTGGTGCCGGCCATGTAGCGGAAGACCTGCTGGGTGAAAGTGATGGACAGGCTGATGGACACCAGAAGGTCCGGGTTGGCCGCCTTTAGATTGGCCAGGTGGGACGTGAGCTCGGAGGCGTTAGACTCGTAGGGCTGCTCGGCCACGATGCGGCCACGGAACTCCTGCTTGAAGCCGGCCAGCCCATCCTGCCCGGCGGCATCGTTCTGGTAGAGTATGGCCACTGTCCTGCCCGGGAACCGCTCGTTAATAAGCCGAGCGATGATGCGGAAGTCGGAGGCGAAGGTGGGAACGAAGGTTATGGTGTACGGGTACCTCTGAGGATCGAGGAGCCTCTCCACCCCCAGGGTGATGAAAAGCTGGGGCACCTTGGCCTCGTTCATATAGTCGAGGGTACCGGCCACGGCGGCGGTGCCGACGTCGCCTATTGTGGCCACCACCTGGTCGCGTTCCACCAACTTCTGGCTTACCTCCAGGGCACGGACGGGATTGCCCTGGTGGTCCTCGACGATGACACGCAGCGTCCGCCCGCAGATGCCTCCTTCGGCGTTCACCTTTTTGACGTAGGCCTCCAGGAAGGGCGCGCCAGCGGCGAACACAGCGAGGGGACCGCTCAGGATGCTGCGGTGCCCAATGCGGATCTCGGTGTCGCTGACGCCGAAGTCCGTCTTTACCTGCTTCCAGCCCGGAGGACGGCCAGCCTGTGGCGTGCCACCCGTAGTGGCCTCCTCGCCGCCACCGCATGCGGCTGCCAGAAGTGCCAGCCCACCGAATAGCAGGAACAGCCACCTTTTCACGTTCGTACCCTCCCGAGGGACAAGAGATCCCCCTGTCACGGTATTGGGCCGTCAATGAGCACGGGCGTTGAGTCCTTGAGGAGGAGCGCTGCCCTAGGCGGGGGCGTGCTCCTTCAGCCAGCTCGCCAGCATCTGTTCGGCCCGCCGTGCCTCCTCTTCGGTAAGGCCCCGGCTCTGGTAAGTGATCTCGAGCTGGAGGCCGTTCGGGTCGCGGAAGTAGATGGACTCCCAGACACCCTCGTGGTCAATGACATCGCTCACCGGCACGCCGTGGGCCTCCAATCGCTTCTTGGCCTCCATCAGCTCGTCCATGCTGTCCACGGCCAGAGCTATGTGGCGGGCCCACCACGGCACGGGCTGGATGACCTCCTCCTTGGGCAGTCCCTCCACAGCGAAGAAGGCCAGGCAAGTGCCGTCGCCGAGGGCGTAGAAGACGTGCAGGAACTTACTGCCTGGCCCCGTCCGGGGGACGCCGCTTACGGCGTCCACTAGCGGCAGGCCCAGCACCTTGGTGTAGAACTCGTGGGTGGCCTCCAGGTCCCAGGTGGGGAACGCGATATGGTTGAAGCCGCTCGGACGCTCGAACCCCATCTCCTTTCCCTCCTCGCGCAGTCGACTTGTCTTTGCAATGGACTTATATTGGCCGCAGGGTCAGGGTGTCATGACCATACCTTGCAGCTTTTATTGTGGCTTTTTGCCCTTCGACCGACGGAGCGCTAAGATACCTGAGCGATGCCCCGTAGAGAGGCGAAGCGACGCGGACTCATGCCTGTGCGGCTCTTGAACACCCGGCTGAAGTGGCTTGCATCGCTGTAGCCCACCTGCCGGGCGATCTCCTCCAGGTTCAGCTCACTGACAGAAAGCAGCTCCTTGGCCCTCTGCAACCGGACTTCGATCAGAAAGTCGCGGTAGGTCATGCCTGTGTAGCGGGCAAACAGCCGACTGAAGTAGTGGTAGCCCATGTTGACGATGCCTGCCACCTCCTGCATGGGGAGGTTACGGTGGAAGTTGCTGCGAATGTAACGGCAAGCCATCTCCATGGTGCGCAGGCGATTGCTGCTCTTCAGGCAGACCACCATGTCCAGCAGCTCGTCAATGAGCTGTTGGGTCATCCGTCGCAGGTCGCCAGGGCTAGCAGTAAGCACAGCCCGCGCGTAGGTTGCCACCTCGCAAAGCTGGCCTTCGGTGTCGACCCCTGCCTGCCGGCACTTGCGCAACAGCACGATCTGCAGTTGCAGTACGTACGAGCGCAAGTGGTCGAGCTGGCCAGTGCCGGACAGGACGCTCCGGAGGAAGGAGTCGAGATAACGCATCGCTCCGGGACGGTTGCCTGAGAGCACAGCGCTCAGGATGCGCCGCTCTAACTCCTCCGGGTAATACGGCTTCATGGGTGCAGCCTGGGCCACGCCTCGTTCTCCCCGTCAGTGGTGGGCCCATTATACCGCACGGACAGTCAAGCGGCCGAGGCCCGCTCGGCTGTGCCCACCCTGGAGCAGGTGCGGGTGACCAGAGGCCGGGGCAGTCCTAAGGGCGGCCCCGCTGTTTTGATGGCTGACAGGGGCTACGACAGTCAGGCCTTTCGGGAGAGGCTGCGGCGGCGTGGGATCAGGCCCTGCCCGCCTGAGCGACGAGACAAGACGCCCCGGCGGGGGGAAGGCACACCTCCTGGCTACAGCAGCCGCTGGAAGATGGAACGCACCATCGCCTGGGTGGGCGACTTCCGCGTTGCCCCCTCAGCTGTGAGCAGGCTGCTACTGATACTGTCAGACCCCCACCGGGACGCTCTACCCCGATTCTTGCGGAGCTGGCGGACAAAGTGCATGCTGGCACGGGAGATGCCAGCCCTTCACCGTCTACGTTCTTCCCTCGAAGCGCATCAGGCACAGCATCGCCAGCGGCTGAGGCGTGGGTAAAAGCAGCTAGGAGAGACCGCCGCACCTGGGGGCCTCTCCTCGAGGATGCGCCTCACCTGGTCAAGGAAGGGCGCCCACGCAGCGGGGGCTTTCGGCGGGCGGGTGGCCCTGCCCCCCGACCATCCCGGTCGGGGGCTACGGCTGCCACCAGTGGGGTAGGAGCTGCTGGGCCTCCTCCTCCAGCTCCACCCCCAGGGAGTTCAGGAGGCGGGCCATCATGCTCCAGATGGCGATGCAGAAGGCCAGCTCCACCAGCTGCCCATCCGACAGGTGCCGCCGCAACTCCCGGGCCAGCCCCTGGGCCTGGCCGTCCAGGGCCACGGCGGCGTCGGTGTAGCGCAGCACCAGCCGCTCCAGCTCCCCCAGGGCGGGGCTGCGCTCGTAGTCCCGCACCGACCATACCTCCTCCTCAGCCATCCCCAGCCGGCGGGCTATGGCCACGTGGTGGGCGAAGCCGTAGGGCACCCTGGCCAGCAGGAAGAGGCGCAGCACCGCCAGCTCCCGCAGGCGGGGCGGCAGCGACAGGCCCGAGAGGGCCACCGCCATCATCTCCAGCCAGGTCTGGGCCAGCCGCGGCGAGTGGGCCGCCACCTGGAAGACGTTGAGGGCCCTGCCCCCGCCCAGGCGGGCCGCCCGCTCCAGGAAGGCCCGCGACGCCTCGTCGTCCCCCTCCGCCAGGGGCGGGACCACCGCCATCCTCAGCCCTCCCGCTCCACGATGCGGTAGATGACGGAGCCCTGGGCCAACAGGCTGCCCCCCTCGCCCGTCACCCTCACCTCCAGGTAGAAGAGCTCCCGGCCCCGCCGCAGGAGCCGCGCCTCCGCCGCCACCCCCTGGTTGGCGGCCGGCGCCAGGTAGTTAACGGTGATGGAGACGGTGGAGCCAGAGTAGCGGGGGGACCCCATCTCGGCCATGGTCCAGGCCGCGATGGCCCCTGCCGTGTCCATGAGGGAGGCGATGGCCCCGCCGTGCAGGACCCCGCCGCCGGTGGTGTTCTCGGGCCGGAAGGGGAGGGCGATGCGGGCGTAGCCCGGCCCCGCCTCCTCCAGCCTCATCCCCAGCTGGCGCATGAAGGGGGCCAGCTCCACCACCTTGGCCAGCCGCCCCACGTATTCGGGCGAGAGCCCCTCCTGCCTCATATCCTCCCCCTAGGGCACCAGGGCGATGTGCAGCGCCTCCTCCCCTGGCACCTCCCTGGCCAGCAGCCGCAGGGCCAGGGCCGCCTCCTCCAGGGGCAGGGTGTGGCTGTGGAGCCGCTGGAGGGGGTAGCGGCCCGAGGCGATGGTGGCCAGGGCCCGCTCGTAGCTGCCGTAGTCCACCCCCAGGGCCCCCCTCACCGTCAGCTCCCTGGCCACGATGCGGTCCGAGTAGAGCTGGGGAACGGGGCGCCGCCCCTTGGTGCCCGCCAGCACCACCCTGCCCCCGGGGGCCGCCATCTCGATGGCCTGGGCCACCGCCTGGGCGGCGTAGGGCGTCACGTCCACCACCACGTCGGCGCCCCGGCCGTCCGTCAGCCGCCGCACCGCCGCCACCACCTCCTCGGCCTCCACGTTGATGGTGTGGTGGGCGCCCAGCTCCCGCGCCAGCGCCAGCCGCCCCTCATCGGCCCCGAGCCCCGCCACGATGATGCAGCCCGCCCCCGCCTCCCGGGCGGCGATGACGCAGGCCAGGCCCCGCTGCCCGGGCCCCAGGATGGCGATGGTCTCCCCCACCCTCAGCTCCCCCAGCTCCACCGCCCAGCGGAAGCCGGCCCCCAGGGGATTGAACAGCACCGCCAGCTCCGCCGGCACCCCCTCCGGCACCCGATGCAGCAGGGACCCCGGCGCCAGGTACAGGTGGCTGGCATACCCTCCCCACAGCCCCGGCGGCACCGACAGCCCCATGAAGCCGTAGGCCCTCATGCCGCCCCGGCCCATGCACAGGGTGTAGCGCCCCGACAGGCAGAGGCCGCAGGCCAGGCAGGGGATGGCAGGCTCCACCGCCACCCGCTCCCCTACCCTGAGGCCCCAGCGGGCCGCTGCCCGCTCCCCGATGGCGGCGATGCGCCCCACCGGCTCGTGGCCGGGCACGAAGGGGTAGGGGGCGTAGACCTCGCCCCGGAACTGCTCGTAGTCGGTGCCGCAGATGCCGCAGGCCTCCACCTCCAGCAGCGCCTCGTCGGGCCCCACCTCCGGCAGAGGCAGGACCCTGGGCTCCATGGCCCCGGGCCCCGTCATCACCATGGCGCGGGCCTCGGCCACCGCCTCTCACCTCCGAAGCGACCCCATCCTACCGGCAGCGGCAGCCAGGCGTCAACCCTTACGTGAAGGTAACCGACCGACCCGCCGGGGGGACTTGGTCCTGCCGCCCCCAGCGCCGGCCCGGCCGCTCGCCCCAGGGGTGGAGGGCCTGGACGGTGCCAGCTCGCGGCCCGGGCCCTCGCAGCCCCAGTTGGGGGGTCTCCCCTCGCCGGCGCGGGCACGTGGGAGGGGGTGGGACAGACTGTCCGACGGAGATGGGCCCGGGGCGGCGGTCCGCTTTGGTGGTGTCTGGTGCCGGCAAGCGACGGCCCCTCCCCCTCCGGCAGATGGTGTTCCATGCACACATAGATATGCGGGACACTTCTGTCCCATCACGGGGTGGACAGGAGCGCTTCGGGCAGCTGCCCTGGAATACGGCTCTGGACGCCACCGGCCATTGATGACCAGTTTGATGACCAACTGTCAAGCGGCCGTCAGCGGCAGGCCTCCAACAAACCCGGTCCGGGCGTCGTGGCTGAATCCTAGCGAGAAGAAAGGGTTCCTGCGCGAGCTCTTCGACTTCGAGTTCATGGACTGAAGGGGGCCGGATGGTGGCCCGAGGGCCTTGTGGCCCCGGCGGCCGTGGCCTAATATGGGGTCGCTTGGGGAGGTGACGGGCCCATGGCCCAGGCCGTGAACCTACCGTTCGGCAGCGGCACCGTTCAGGTCGAGTTGCCGGACGGTGCCACCGTCATCGGCGGTGGTGGTGGGGAGGGGCGTCCCCGCTTGCAACCTGCGCCTGACCAGGAGCAGGCCATCCGCAGCGCCGTGGCGAACCCCCTGGGCATGCCCAGGCTCTCGCAACTGGCCCGCCCCGGCGACCGTGTCCTCATCGCCTTCGACGACTGCACCGTCGCCTCTTACGGCCCCGTCCGCCGCATCGCCGTCGAGGCGATATTGGAGGAGCTGAGGGCCGCCGGCGTGCGCGAGGAGGACGTGGACCTGGTATGTGCCAACGCCCTTCACCGCAAATGGCGAAGGGAGGAGCTGGCCTCGGTGCTGGGCCAGGAGCTGGTGGACCGTTTCGGCCAGCGCCTCTCCTGCCACGACGCCGAGGCCCCGGAGGACCTGGCGTATCTGGGGACCAGCGTGAGAGGCTATGACGTCGAGGTCCACCGGCTGGTGGCCGAGGCCGACATCACCTGCTACGTCAACGCCGGCTACCACCTCGGCTTCAACGGCGGCTGGAAGTCCATTGTGGTGGGCCTCTCCACCTGGCGCTCCATCCGCTGGACGCATACCCCCGACGGCATGTCCATGTCCGTCCATGACAACCGCATGCACCGGGTGCTGACGGAGATGGGCCACCACCTGCGGAGACGGGTTGGGAAGCCCATATTCAAGGTGGAGACGGTGCTGGCCAACCCCTACCAGGTGGCCCGCGTCTTCGCCGGCGACGTGGACGCCACCAGACAGGCGGCCATCGAGGTCATGGCCTCCCTCTTCCCGCCGCGGCGGGCCGAGGCGCCCGTCAAGGCCGATGTGCTGGTCTACGGCGTCCCAGCCTGGAGCCCCTACGCCACCTTTGCGCGCATGAACCCCATCCTGACCCTCATTTCCAGCGGCCTGGGCTACCTGGGGGGCTACATCGAGGCCCTGGGCAAGCCCGGCTGCTCGGTGGTGATGGCCACGCCCTGCCCGGAGGAGTGGGACATGGTCCATCACCCCGCTTACAAGGAGGTCTGGGACCGCGTCCTGCCCCAGACGAGGGACCCGTACGAGATCATGGCCCGCTTTGAGGACGAGTTCGTGTCCCGCCGCGACTACATCGAGGCCTACCGCTTCGGCTATGCCTACCACCCGGTGCACGCCCTGCTGGCCACCCATCCTCTGAAGCGCCTGCGGCATGCTGCCCGCGTGTTCGTGGCCGGTGCCGAGGACCCGGCTGTCCCCAGACATCTGGGCTTTGTGCCCACGCGGACGGTGGAGGAGGCCATCGCTGAGGCGCGGCGGCTGCATGGCCCCGATGCCGTGGTGGCCTGCGTGGCCCGCTTCCCTGGCACCTAGATATCCAGCCTCAGCACCCGGGCGGCGTTCTCGCGCAGTATCTTGGGCCGCACCTCGTCGCGGAAGGGGGCGGCCTCGAAATCTGCCAGCCAGCGGTCGGGCATGATCATCGGGTAGTCGGAACCGAACATGACCTTGTCCTGCAGCAGCGTGTTGGCATACTGGACCAGTTGCGGCGGGAAGTACTTCGGCGAGTAGCCCGACAGGTCCATGAACACGTTGGGCTTGTGGAGCAGGACCGCTATCTGCTCGTCCACCCAGGGAAAGGCGGGGTGGGCCATGATGATGGTCAGCTCCGGGAAATCGGCTGCCAGGTCGTCGATATGGGGTATGGGGGCGCAATAC
Organism: Dehalococcoidia bacterium; assembly: GCA_035574155.1. Taxonomy (GTDB): domain Bacteria; phylum Chloroflexota; class Dehalococcoidia; order SM23-28-2; family HRBIN24; genus HRBIN24. The sequence goes on from DATLZD010000032.1 coordinate 8,254, forward strand.
TTGGTCTTGATCCCCCCGCCCCCGGGATAACCGGCCCCGAAGCCGGTCATGCCTGTGTGAAAGAGGGCTGGCACCCCCAACCGCGCGATGGTCTCCCAGAGAGGGTAGAAGCGGTGGTCGTTGGGGAAGAACTCCTGGAGGCTGGGATGGAACTTGACGCCCCGCAGCCCTAACTCCTCCACGCTGCGCCGCACCTCGTCGATGGCCCGCTTGCCCTTCCACGGGTCCACACAGCAGAAGCCGATGAACTGACGCGGGTAGCGACGCACGGTCTGGGCGATGAAGTCGTTGCTGACAGGGGGCAGGCCCGTCTTGGCCTCCCAGTCCTCGGCCAGCAGCACACCTACCATGTCGCGCTGGGCGTAGTACTCGGCCATGGCCTCCACCCCCTCCGGCGGGGGCGGTGCCCGGAAGTAGGCCTGGGTGGCCACCCGCAGGGGGTGGCGGGCCGCCTCACCCTGGGGCGGCACGTGCACATGCATGTCTATGGCCCTGACCATGTCGCCCCCTCAGTCCACCATGGAATAGCCGCCGTTGACCGAGAGCACCTGCCCCGTGACCCACTCGGCCCGCTGGGAAGCCAGGAAGGCCACGGCGTTGGCCACGTCCTGGGGCTGGCCCAACCGCCCCAGCCCCCGTGCCAGGGGGTAGAAGGCCATGATGCGCTCTCGCTGGGCCTCGATCCACTGCCGGGTGGCCTCCGTCTCGGTGGTGGCGGGGGAGACGCAGTTGACGGTGATGCAGAACCGTCCCACCTCCTTGGCCAGGGCCTTGCTGAAGCCGATGACCCCTGCCTTGGCCATGGAGTAGGGCACCAGCCGCACCTCCCCTACCCGGCCGGCATCGGAGACGATGTTGACGATGCGTCCCCAGCGCCGTTCCATCATCTTTGGCAGGACGGCACGCGTGCAGTAAAGGGTGCCGTAGGTGATGATGTGCATGGTGCGGTCCCACTGGGCCCGCTCCGACTCGGCGAACAGCTGGCCGGTGGCGGGAATCGCCTCTGCCGTGACCAGGGGGATGCCGGCGTTGTTGACCAGGATCTCCACCGGCCCCAGCGCCTCCTCTACCTGGCGCACCATGGCCTCCACCTGCCCCTGGTCGGTGACGTCGGCGGCCACGCCGATGGCGGTGCCACCGTTGCGCCGTATCTCGCTGGCCACCGTCTCCGCCCGCTCCTGCACGATGTCGTTGACGGCCACCCTGGCCCCCTCTTCGGCCAGGGTGAGGCAGATGGCGCGGCCGATGCCGCGGCCGGCACCGGTCACCAGGGCTACCCGGTCCCTTATGCCCAGGTCCATGGCCTACCTCCCGTCGCCTGCGTGGGCCGTCCGGCATAAGCATAATGGCGACGATGAGCGCGGCAAAGGCCCTGCCGGGGGGTCGCCGTGACGGAGCCGGTACAGTCCCCCTGCGACGTCGTGGTGGTGGGGGCGGGGAACGCCGCCCTCTGCGCCGCCCTCTCGGCCCTGGAACATGGGGCAAGGGTGCTGGTCCTGGAGGCCGCGCCCGAGGCGGAGCGGGGCGGCAACTCCTACTTCGCCGGCGGCCTCTTCCGCTTCCCCTTCGCCGGGCTGGAGGATATCGCGGCCCTCATACCCGACCTGAGCGAGGCCGAGGCGCGGGCGGTGGAGTTGGAGCCCTACAGCCAGGACCAGTTCTTCGACGACGTGGCGCGCCTAGGGGACTACCGGGCCGACCCGGAGCTGCTGGCGCTGCTGGTCTCCCAGGCCTTCCCCACCCTGCGCTGGCTGCGGGAGCAGGGGGTGCGCTTCGGTCTGGCGGTGGGACGGCAGGCCTTCCGTATCGGCCAGCGGTTCCGGTTCTATGGCGCCCTAGTGCTGGAGGCGGTGGGAGGCGGGGCCGGGCTGGTGGACTCCCTCCTGGCCACTGTCCAGCGCCAGGGCGGCCAGCTCTGGTATGAGGCCCGCGCCCTCGCCCTGCTGACCCAGGAGGGACGGGTATCAGGCGTGCGGGTGCGCCGTCAGGGCTCCTACCTGGAGGTGCCGGCACGGGCAGTGGTGCTGGCCTGCGGCGGCTTCGAGGCCAACGCCGAGATGCGGGCCCGCTACCTGGGCCCGGCCTGGGACCTGGCCAAGGTGCGCGGCACCCGCCATAACCTGGGCGACGGCATCCGCATGGCCCTGGAGCTGGGCGCCCAGCCCTATGGCCACTGGAGCGGCTGTCACGCCGTGGCCTGGGACGCCAACGCCCCGCCCTACGGCGACCGCAGGGTGGGCGACCTCTTCCAGAAGCACTCCTACCCCCTGGGCATCGTGGTCAACCGCCTGGGGGAGCGGTTCCTGGACGAGGGGGCCGACTTCCGCAACTACACCTACGCCCGCTACGGGGCCGAGATCCTGAAGCAGCCCGGCCAGATCGCTTTCCAGATCTTCGATGCCAAGGTCCTACACCTGCTGCGGGACGAGTACCGTATCCCCCAGGCCACCAAGGCCCAGGCCGACACCCTGGCGGAGCTGGCCGACCGCCTGGGCATCGACCGCGAGGGGCTGCTGCGCACGGTGTCCCGCTTTAACGCCGCCGTGCAGGAGGGGGAGTTCAACCCGGCCATCCGGGACGGCAAGGGGACACGGGGCATCGAACCGCCCAAGTCCAACTGGGCCCTGCCCCTGGACACCCCTCCCTTCGTGGGCTACGCCGTCACCTGTGGCATCACCTTCACCTACGGCGGCCTGCGCATCGATGCCCGCGGGCGGGTGCTGGACAGCTACGACCGCCCCATCCCCGGCCTGTATGCGGCCGGCGAGCTGGTGGGCGGGCTCTTCTACCACAACTACCCGGGCGGGTCGGGGCTGACGGCGGGGGCAGTGTTCGGGCGCATCGCTGGGCGGGAGGCAGCCCTGTTCGCCCGCGGGGCATAGAGGCGGGCTATCGCCTTAAGGCTCCTCGCCTTATCATGTCTGCGGACGGGGTAGGAGTTTGCAGACCGAGTTCTCCTTCGAGGGCTTCGTCACCCCCCAGGACGTGCGCCGCCAGCGCTATCTTTACCTCCCCTTCGAGGTGCCACCGGGGGTGGGACTTCTCGATGTCTCCTACCAGTTCAGCGAGCCGGTGACGGCACCCTTGGGGATGGGACCGGGCAACAACGTGGACATTGGCATCTTCGACCCCCGCGGCCTGGACTTTCCCGAGGCCCCAGGCTTCCGGGGATGGAGCGGCTCGGCCCGTCGGGAGTTCAGCATCGGTCCCCGGGAGGCGACGCCGGGCTACGTGCCAGGTCCCATCCTGCCCGGCCGCTGGCACATCGTGCTGGGATTCGAACGGGTGCAGGAATCGGGCGTCGCCTACCGGGTTACGGTCACCCTGAGAGGGGACAGGGGCGAGGACGCAGGGCGGCAGGAGGGGGACCTCAGCCCGGGGCGGCGGCCCAAGGTCCGGGGAGGGCGCTTCCTGAGGGGTGACCTCCACACCCACAGCGTCCACTCCGATGGCCTCAACACAGTGGAGGAACTGGCCAAGGACGCCATCGCCAAGGGGCTGGACTTCCTGGCCGTGACCGACCATAACACCTACACCCACCACGCGGACCTGGAGCGGCTGTCCCATCTGCCCATCGTGCTCATACCCGGCGAGGAGGTCACCACCTACTGGGGCCACGCCAATGCCTGGGGCCTACGGCGCTTCGTAGACTTCCGCTGCACCGATGAGGAGTCCATGCGCACCCTCCAGCGCTTCGTGCTGGAGCGAGGTGGCCTCTTCTCCATCAATCACCCCAAGTGCATCGGGCCGCCCTGGCTGTTTGACCTGTGGGACGGGTTCCCCTGCATGGAGGTGTGGCAGGCACCCTGGCGGTTCCACAACTGGGACTCGTTGGAGCGGTGGGAGCGGCTGCTGCAGCGCGGGCAGCGGGTGGTGGCCGTGGGCGGCAGCGACACCCACTCCATCCCGCCGGCCCGCCCGCTGCACCCCCACGGCATTGGCAACCCCACCACCTGGGTATGGGTGCCCGAGGCCGAGGCGGGGGAGGAACAGGTCCTGGCGGCTATCCGCCGTGGCCACGTGTTCCTATCGGCCGACCCGGAGGGACCGCAACTGGTGCTGAGGGCTGATGCCGACGGGGACGGACGCTTCGAGGCCCTCATGGGAGACACCGTGTCGCCGGCCGGGGGAAGGCCGCTGCCTGTGCGGGTCTTGGTGGAGGGCGGGGCCGGTCGCCGGCTGTGGCTCCTGCGGGACGGGGTGCCCGTGGCCATCGTCCCCATCGAGCGTCACAGCTATGTCTTTGAGACGACCGTAGACATGGACGGCTACCGCTACCTGCGGGCCGAGCTGAGGGGACCCAGAGGCAGGCCGGAGCGGGGGGAAGTGGTCTGGGCCCTCTCCAACCCCATCTGGTGCCGACCTGTGTCCTAGGAGGTCAGCGATGCCCCCGCGTGCTCAGTCCCCCGAGCGGACCCTGGTCATCGTGTCCCACACCCACTGGGACAGGGAGTGGTATGCCCCCTTCGAGGTGATGCGTGCCCGGCTGGTCAGGATGATGGACCGGCTCATTGCCTTTCTGGACGAGACGCCCTCCTTCCCCTGCTTCGTCCTGGACGGGCACATGCTCTGCCTCGAGGACTACCTGGAGCTGCGGCCCGAGCGCAGGGACGATATCGTCCGGCTCGTGCAGGGGGGTAGGCTGGTCATCGGTCCCAACTACGTCCTGCCCGATGAGTTCCTCATCGGCACCGAGTCCTGGGTCCGCAACCTGATGTTGGGGCTGCGAGCGGCCCGCGCCTTCGGACAGCCCATGGCGGTGGGCTACTCGCCGGACGCTTTCGGCCACATCGCCCACCTGCCGGCCATCCTGCGTGGCTTCGGCCTGGACGCGGTGGTCATCTGGAGAGGCGTCGGAGAGGAGGCCGACAGCAACGAGTTCCGCTGGGCGTCGCCCGATGGCTCGGAGGTGCTGGCTGTCTATCTCCGTCATAGCTACTCTTTCGGCCGCGACCTGCCCTGCGAGCCCCACGCCCTCCACACGCGCCTGCGGGCAGCCCTGGACCAGCTGGTGCCCCACGCCCCGACGCCATACGTTCTGCTGCCCTGCGGGGACGACCACCGCCCACCCCAGGAGGACCTGCCCCGCATCGTGGAGATGGCCAATGAACTGCTTCCGGACGTGAGGGTGGTCCAGGCGGACTACGGCAGCTACGTCCGCTGGGTGAGGGAGGCGCTGGGCGACGATGTCCAGTCCTTGCCGCGTCTCGAGGGTGAGTTCCGCTCCGGCCGCCGCTCCAATGTGCTGGCGGGAGTGCTGTCGGCCCGCATGTGGATCAAGCAACGCTATCAGGAGTGCGAGGACTTGTTGGCCCGCTGGGCTGCGCCCTTCTCCACCTGGGCCCACGTGCTCCAGTCCTTCAACGGGGGACTGCCACGCCGCCCAGCCGACCACGCGCTGCTGGAGCATGCCTGGCGGCTATTGCTCCAGAATGCGCCCCATGACTCCATCTGCGGCTGCTCCATCGACCAGGTGCACGAGGAGATGCGTCCCCGCTTCGACCGTGCCCAGCAGCTGGGGGAGGAGGTCCTGGGGGAGGCGCTGCGGGTGCTCGCCGGCTGCGCCGCCCCCGCGGGTGGCGGCACCTACGTCGTGGTCTTTAACTCCGAGGGTGGGCCGCGGGACGACTTCTGCACCGCCCAGCTCCCCCTGGTAGACGGGCAGCCCCCCGAGGCCCTGGAGGACCCCCACGGAGGCCGGTTCCCAGTCCAGGTGCTCTCCCTGGAAAGGGAACGGGGACGGGCGCTGGTGGGGTTCGTGGCCCCCCAAGTGCCGGGCCATGGCCTCAAGGCCTTCCGGGTCCTGGGGGGTGCTCCCTGGACGCCAGCCCTGCCGCGGGTGGGGACGGCCATCGAGAACGACTTCTTCCGGGTCGAGGTGGACAGGGGCATCGGCGCCCTCACCGTGCTGGACAAGCGCACCCGTCGCGTATATCGGGGACTTAACCGTTTTGTGGACGGTGGGGATGCCGGCGACGAGTACAACTACGCTCCCCCCAGGGCCGACCGCTTGGTGGACAGGCCCGCTGCCCGTGCCCAGGCCACGGTCCTGGAGGTGGGCCCGGCCCGATGGGCGCTGGAGGTGCGGATGGTCTATGCCCTGCCCGCCTCCCTGGACGGCGACGGTCAGGGCCGCTCCCACAGGACGGTCGAGTGCCCCATCCGGACGCGCATCTACCTCTACGCAGGCGTGCCCCGCATAGATATCGAGACAGAGGTGGAGAACCGGGCCTGTGACCACCGGCTGCGGGTCCACTTCCCCAGCGGCCTGCGGACTGACCACGTCTGGGCAGAGCAGCACCTCGGCGCCGTGCGGCGCGCCATTGACCTGCCGCCCCACCTGGCCACCGACTGTGAGATGCCGGTGGGGACCCAGCCCCAGAAGTCCTTCTGTGCCGTAGAGGCGGACGGGACGGGCCTGATGCTGGCCAACCGTGGTCTCCCCGAATACGAGGCCCTACGGGAGGCCGACGGCACCGTCACCCTGGCCCTAACCCTGCTGCGCTGCGTCGGCTGGCTCTCGCGACCCGACCTCTCGCCTTGGCGGCGCGGGCCGGCCGGGCCGTCCCTGCCCACGCCTGGTGCCCAGATGTTGGGACGCTGGACGTTCCACTACTCCATCGTGCCTTATGTGGGGACGTGGGAGGGGGCGATGCCCCACGCCCACCGGTTCGCCCGTCCCCTGCGGGCCGTCTGTCCCCGCGATGGCAACGGGCTGCTAGGGACGACCACAGCCCTGCTCGAAGTGGAACCGGCCCAGCTGGTGGTCTCTACCGTCAAGCTGTCGGAGGACAGCCGGGGGGTGGTGGTCCGGGTCTACAATGCCGCCTCCGAACCGGTGACGGGCCGCCTCCGGCTCTTCGCCGGCAGCGGGCCGGTGGAAGAGTTGGACCTGGACGAGGCGCCCATCTCCGCCGTCCCTAGCGAAGAGGGATGGGTCCATCTAGATTTGCGGCCCAACCAGGTGCGCACGTTTCTGTTCTCCTTTCCGGGGCGGTGACAGGTCGCTCTCGGGGTTGGCAGCGGCTGGGGTCACCGTGCGGCCGTGATGGCCGACCTGGCCGGCAAGTGGTGGCCGCCCTGGAGGGGGCCAGCGACAGAGGTTCTCGCGCACGTATATGTCCAGCCGGGCGACACCCTGTGGGACATCGAGCGGCGACTCGGGGTGGACTGGCAACGACTCTACGAGGCCAATGGTGAGGCCATAGGTCCCGATCCGGGCCTCATCCGACCGGGGCAGGTGCTGGTGGTGCCCTAGTCCCTGCCTACAGGAGCGGGCCGCCCTATAATGGCGTCGTGACCCCCTCCGGTCCGCTCTACGACGTGGTGGTGGTGGGGGCAGGCCCTGCCGGCTCCCGCACCGCCCGTGAGCTGGCCCGCCGCGGCCTGCGGGTGGCCCTGGTGGAGGAGCACCGGCAGGTCGGTATCCCGTCCCACTGTTCGGGCCTCATCAGTCCTCGTACCTGGGAGCTGGGGGAGATGGCCGACGATTCACTGGTGTGCAACCACTTGCGGGGTGCCTATGTCCATGTCCACGGCGGTGGCACCGTAGAGCTGGGCGGCGACCGCGTGCAGGCGGTGGCCATCGACCGCGTCCGCTGGGACCAGGCCCTGGCCGAGCAGGCCTACCGCGCCGGGGCCGAGGCGGTCCAGGCCCGCTGCGTCGGCGTCGAGAGGACTCCCCGCGGTATGTTGGTCCGACTGCAGCACAACGGCCATGAGGCGGCCCTGTCCACCCGCCTGGTGGTCGGGGCCGATGGCGCCCACTCGCGGGTCGCTCGCAGCCTGGGCCTGCCGCTGCCGCCTGAGCGGGTGGTGGCCTTGGGGGTCGAGGCCGAGGTCCACCTGCCCCGCCAGGACTACGTGCACGTCTTCGTGGGGCCTGAGCTGGCCCCTGGCTGGTTCGGCTGGGCCATCCCTCTGGGCGACGGCCGTGCCCGTCTGGGCATCGGCTGCTGGGGCGGAGCTGGCGCCCCCCTGCGCTGCTACCGCCTGCTCAAAGAGGCCTTCCCCTCCCTCCTGGGGCGGGTCCGGGAGCTGCGCTTCTATGGAGGCACCATACCCCTCGCTCCTGCCCGGTTCACCTACGGCGACGGCGTGCTGCTGGTGGGGGACGCCGCCGGCCAGGTGAAGCCCTTCTCTGGGGGCGGCATCTACACCGGACTGGTGGCCGCGCACCTGTGCGCCGAGGCGGCCGTTGCCGCCCTGGCCCGTGACGACCTCTCTGCCGACGGTCTGGCGCCTTACCAGCGGGCCTGGCAGCGCCGCCTGGGCAGGGAGTTGGCCCGCAGCCGACGTCTGCGCCTCGCGGGCCTCACCCTGAGGCAGGACGAGCTATCCCTGCTGGCCGGCGTCCTCTCCGACCCGCAACTGCGGGGGCTGGCGGTCCGCTACGCCGATATCGACTATCCGTCGCGGACCCTGCTGAGGCTGGCCCTTGCCGCACCATCCCTGGGGCCGCTGGCGCTGGTGGCCCTACGTCGTCCGGCGGTGGTCTGGCACCTGTTGGGGGCCTTTCTGGGCCTCTAGCCCTTCATCCTGCGTTAACCATCGCCGTGCTATAATTCGCCATACGGATGCCATCTCGCAGCGCCAGCGGCCGCCCTCCCTCGCAGGACGCCGGTCTGGCCCCTACTCCCGCCCTGAGACCTGCCGGGCTGGGCGTGAGGGCCGTGGCCTTCGTGCTGGACGTCGTCGTTCTTTTCTCCTTCCTGATGGTGTTCGCAGCCCTGGCCCTGCTGCAGCTCTTCCTCCGCACCGACACCGGCGCCCGCGACTCGGACGCGGCGGTCTGGACGGCCGTCTACATGGTGCTGGGATGGCTGGCCTTCGTTCCCCTCTATCACATCGCGCTGTGGGCGTGGCGGGGGCAGACGGTGGGACAGATGGCGGTCCGGGTAAAAGTGGTCCGGGGCGATGGGGGTAGCATCGGGCCAGGGCGGGCGCTGCTGCGGTTCGTGGTATATGCCATTTCGGTCCTGTTCCTCTTCTTGGGGTTCGTGCCCGCCCTCATGGACGAACGGCGGCGGGGACTGCCGGACCTGGTGGCCGGCACCGTCGTGATAGACCTGGCATGAAGGCCACCCTCGGCGGCGGGCTGCGTGGCCTGCTCTTCGCTCTGATGCTGGTCGGAGGCACCGCGGCCTTCCTGGCCTTCGCGCTGGCCCTCAATGGTTACCAACTCACCCAGGAAGGGACGGCCCGGCGGCTGCTGGAGCGCTCCCTTGCCGCCCTGACGGACCTGGACGCCGCCTTGCCGGCCCTCCAGGACGCGCTGAGGGAACAGGCCCAGCAGGAGCAGGGGGAGGCCATCGTCGTGCCCGATTTCCCCCTGCCGGTGTCGGTGAGTCGCGAGGAGGCCGTGTCCCTGGAAGGCCAAGCCCTGCGGCAGAGGCTCTTGACGGACGGCTCCCGCGTCCTGTACCGGCAGGGCACCTCGGCCCTACTCTCGGACCCCGAGGCCAGGCGCCGGCTGGAGAGCACGTCCATGCCCTGGGCGCTGGAGAAGGGGTTGGACCTCATCACCCAGGACACCCACCGACGGCTGCTGATAGCGATGGTCGCCCTGGGCATTGTAGCTGGGCTGTTGCTGCTGCCGCCTTTGGTCATGGTCCCCAACCTGTGGGGCAAGCTTGCGCTCCTGGGTGGGGTCCTGCTGGTGGCGAGCCTGCCCTCTTTGGCGGCCGCTTTGGGGGCCCGTTTCTTCCTGAGGGCCGCACAGGGGGACGCCGATCCGTTCGTCCATCAGCTGCTGCAGGTGGGGGTTGACGCCATGACGATCCCTGTGCGCAACTACCTGGCCCTCAGTGCCCTGGGCAGCGGCCTGCTCCTGGTCGCGGCGGCGATGGTGTGGGCCGCCCCGCGCCGTGGAGTAACGGCGTTGACAGGTGAAGAGGACGCCGCCTAGAATTGGGGACGGCGGGGACGGTTCCCGCCGGCAAAGGGGAGCGGGCGTAGCTCAGTTGGCAGAGCATCTGCTTCCCAAGCAGAGGGCCGCGGGTTCGAGTCCCGTCGCCCGCTCCAGCGCTGGGGCCGCTTAGGCCGCCTTTGTTCATCCCTGGCAACGCTGTTCTTGTCCCTCTCCACCTGCCGTAGCCTGGGCCCGGTCGCCGAGGGCCCGCTTGGCTGCCCTGACGCCTCGCGCCCGCTAAGGTATACTGGCCGTGTAGGGAGTCGGACCCACGTGGGCAGGAAGGAGCCGCCATGACCCAGGACGTTTCCATCCCCGAGGACATCCGCGACCTGGTGAAGGGCATCACCCAGGGCCTGCTGGAGTTCGTGGACCAGGTGGTGGTGCCGCTGGAGGAGCGGGACAGGGACATCCTCTCCGACGAACGCAAGCTGTTCGATGAGCGTGGCTTCCTGGTGGAGCGGGCGCAGGAGGCGCGGCGCCAGGTGCGCATGAGATCAGCCGAGGCCGGGTTCTATGCCATGTTCGCCCCCCAAGCTGTGGGCGGAGAGGGGGTGCCGCCGCGGGCCATGGTCCTGGTCCAGGAGGGCTACTACCGCCGCCTGGGGCCCGGCCGCCTATATGCCGGGTGGGGCAAGGGCTGCCTCACCCAGCCGCCGGTGGCCAGCTTTGTCGACGGCCCTTCCCACATGTTCACCTTCGCTCCTGAGGCCGTGCGAAAGGAATACCTGCCGCGTCTCCTCAAGGGAGAGAAGACCATCTGCTTCGCCCTGAGCGAGCCCGACGCGGGCTCCGACGTCTGGTCCATCAAGACCCGTGCCCGCCGCGACGGCGACGACTGGGTCATCACCGGCACCAAGCAATGGATCACCAACGGCCCCTACGCTGACTACGCCATCGTCTTCGCCGTCACCGATGAGGAGCAGGCGGCCCAGCACAGGGGAGGCATCACCGCCTTCTTCGTCGACTGCTCGTGGCCCGGCTTCAGCAAGGACGCCGCCATCCGCATCATGGGGCATATGGGCAGCGACTGTGGCATCCTCAGCCTGGACAACGTGAGGGTGCCCGGCGACCACGTTATGGGGCAGGTAGGGCAGGGCTTCCAGATAGCCATGCTCGGGATCTCCGAGGGACGGCTGGCCATCGCCGCTTCCTGCGTGGGCCTCTCCCAGTATGCCCTGGACCGGTCCCTGGCCTACGCCCAGGAGCGAAAGACCTTCGGCGTGCCCATTGCCGAGCACCAGGCCATCCAGTTCATGCTGGCTGACATGGCCATAGACATCTTCACCAGTAAATATGCCACCCTGCAGACGGCGGCCCTGGTGGAAGCGGCCGTCCGCGGCGCTGGCCGCCTGCCGGTAAAGGAGATCTCCATCGTCAAGGCCTACTCGGTGGAGGCCTGCCAGCGCGTGTTCGATGCGGCCATCCAGGTCCACGGCGGAATGGGGCTGACGGACGACCTCCCCCTCAACGAGGGGTGGCGCATCGCCCGAACCCTGCGCATCCCCGACGGGACCTCCGAGATCCAGCGGCGGACCATCGCCCGCCAGATGCTGCGGGGCGACGTGGCCTTCTAGGATGCTGGCCAAGCGCATCATCCCATGTTTCGACGTGGCCGACGGGAGGGTGGTCAAGGGCGTCCGCTTCCTCGACCTGCGCGACGCCGGCGACCCGGTGGAGCTGGCCCGCGTCTACGACGACGAGGGGGCCGACGAGCTGGTCTTCCTCGATATCCGAGCCTCCCCTGACAACCGCCGCACGGCGGTGGAGATGGTCCAGCGCATCGCTGACCAGGTCTTCATCCCCTTCACCGTGGGCGGGGGTATCCGCAGCGTGGAGGACATGCGCCTGATGCTGGAGTCGGGGGCCGACAAGGTGGCCATTAACACCGCTGCCGTGCGGACGCCCCACCTCATCAGCGAGGGTGCCCACCGCTTCGGCTCCCAGTGCATTGTGGTGGCCATCGACGCTAAGCGGGTGGCCCCCGACCGCTGGGAGGTCTACATCTACGGGGGACGCGAGGGGGGGCAGCCCACCGGCCTGGACGCGGTGGAGTGGGCCATGCGGGCGGTGGAGCTGGGGGCGGGGGAGCTGCTGGTGACGGGCATGGACGCCGACGGCACCCAGGAGGGCTACGACATCGGCCTCACCCGTGCCATCTCCGAGGCGGTCCGGGTGCCCGTCATCGCCTCGGGCGGGGCCGGCAGCCCCGAGCACATGTACCGGGCCATCGTGGAGGGGAAGGCCGATGCCGTGCTAGCTGCCTCCATCTTCCACTACGGCCACTACAGCATCCGTCAGGTGAAGGAGTACCTGGCGGAGAAAGGGGTCCCGGTCAGGCTATGAACGAGATGCCGGAGCTGAAGTTCGACGACCGCGGCCTGATCCCCGCCATCGCCCAGGACGCCCACAGCGGCGAGGTCCTGATGGTGGCCTGGATGGACCGGGAAGCCCTACGCCGCACCCTGGAGAGCGGCGAGGCCTGGTTCTGGAGCCGTAGCCGCCAGGAGCTGTGGCACAAGGGAGCCACCTCCGGCAACGTGCTGCGGGTACTGGAGGTGTGGACCGACTGCGACGCCGACGTGCTACTGCTGAGGGTAGAGGCAGCCGGCCCCGCCTGCCACACCGGCGAGCGCTCCTGCTTCTTCCAGCGGCTGTCCTGAAGTGGTCGGTGCCTGGAGGGGTGACCGCGGGGCTACCGGCCTTTGCCCTCTCCCTCTTCCGTAAGGCCGTAGCGGCGGCGGAAGCGCTCCACCCGCCCGGCCGTGTCCACGATGCGCTGTTCGCCGGTGAAGAAAGGGTGGCAGCGGGAGCAGACCTCCACCCGCAGCAGCGCTTTGGTGGAGCGGGTCTTCCAGGTGTTGCCGCAGGCGCAGACGACGGTGGCCTCTACATAGTCGGGGTGGATGCCCGCCTTCATGACGGTGCCCCCACCTCCTCTAGGGGATAGACGCTCACCTTCTTGCGCCCATACTTGTCATAAGGCTCGAACTTGACCCGCCCCTCGACAAGGGCATAGATGGTGTAGTCGCGTCCCAGGCCCACGTTCTTGCCCGGGTATATCTTGGTGCCCCTCTGGCGGACGATGATGCAGCCGGGCCAGACCAACTGCCCGTCGTAGCGCTTGACGCCCAGGCGCTTGGCGTTGCTGTCGCGGCCGTTCTTGGCCGAGCCGGAGCTCTTCTTATGGGCCATGGTGCATCACCACCCGGGTCTATTGTAGCAGCCTAGCCCTCGCCTGCCCCTTCGCCTTCGGTCCCTTCGGTGGCAGGGGTGCGGCGCCGGGTGCGGCGTGGTCGCTTCTCCTCCTGGGGTGCGGGTGTCTCCTCACCCACCAGGATCTGCTGGATGGCCAGGCGGGTGTAGGGCTGGCGGTGGCCCCGCTTGCGTCGGTAGCGGGTCTTGGCCTTGTACTTGAACACCACCACCTTGTCGGCGCGGCCCTGCTCCACCACCTGGGCGATGACCCGCGCCCCCTCCACTACCGGCGTCCCCACCCTGACGCCCGAATCGTTGGCCACCAGGAGGACGTCGGTGATCTCTACCGTGGAGCCCACCTCGGCCGGTATCAGCTCCACGTCGATGAGCTGCTGGGGCTCCACCCGGTACTGTTTTCCGCCGGTGCGGATGATGGCGTAAATGGCCGACCTCCCTTACTCGAGGCACCAACGCCTGATTTTATACGGGTGCCGTCGTTGCGTAAAGGGCCGCAGGTCCCCGCCCCCTATTCGTGTAACTCTGGGGCAGAGGACGCTTGCCCCTGGGACAAGGGTGTCAGCCATTGGGAGTCATGATGAAACCTCGGCGAAACCTATTGACAAGTCGTTGGTGCGGGGCTAGTATGCTGGCACGAAAAAACTTAATGAGCGCTAGGGGGGAGGGCCATGGCCAGCGAGTACTGGCAGCGCTTCTGGCGAAGGCGGTTGGGCCGACGGGCCTTCCTGCGGGCCGCCGCCCTGGGGGCTGGGGCCACCGCCCTGGCGGGCGCCCTGGCCTGTCGGGAGGAGGCGCCCCAGGCCACGCCTGTCCCCCAGGCCGAGGAGGGACCGCCCAAGCGCGGCGGGCGCTCCCAGGCCTGGAGCACCGTGACCTTCGACCAGCTGGACCCCCACGTGTCGGTGGCTGCCTCCACCGCCTACTTCCCCCGCGTCTACAACACGCTGGTGAGCCAGTCGCAGCAGAAGCCCGACTTCTTCTACTACGACCTGGCCGAGACGCTGGAGCAGCCCGATGCGGTGACCTACATCTTTCGCATCCGTCCTGGCATCCGGGTGGCGCCCAACGGTCTGGGGGTGCCGGAACGGGAGCTGGATGCCCAGGACGCCTATGCCAACTGGGAGCGCATCAAGAACGAGCCGCGGGCGCTGGCCTCCCGCTTCTCGAAGCAGTTCCTGGCCTCCCACGCCGCCCAGGACGCCCGGACGTATGTGATGAGGACGACCGAGCCCTACGCTTGGGCCCTGTATAATGTGGGCCTGGCCGTCTCCACCATTGCGCCGCGGGAGCTGCTGACGAACCCTGACCGGCTACGGACGTCGGGCGTAGGTGGGGGCCCCTTCTCCTTTGGCCGCTTCGTGGAGGGGGAGGGGCTGTCGCTGGAGCGGAACCCCAACTACTACCGCAAGGGGCAGGACGGGCAGCCCCTGCCCTACGTGGACGGCATCGACGTGCGGATCATCCCCGACCGGGCGGCCAGGCTGGCCGCCTTCCAGACCAAACAGGTCCATTACTACACGGCGGCCAACTTCCGTGAGGCACAGCAGCTTATGGACCCCAACAACTACTACTTGGTCAAGGAGCCCATCTTCAGCTTCATGGCCGTGACCATGAACGCGGACCGCGCCCCCTTCAACGACCCGAGGGTCCGGAGGGCGGTGGCCCGCTCCATAAACCACGAGCAGTTCATCAACGTGGTCCACCTGGGCGATGCCAAGGTGAACGGCATAGTCCACTGGGCCCTGGGCGACTTCGCCCTACCCGAAGACGAGCTGAAGAGCCGTTACCTGGTCTACAACCCGCAGGAGGCGCGGCAGCTCCTGGCCAGCGCCGGCTATCCGCAGGGGCTGCGCATCAAGATGATGTATCCTGCCAACACGGGCGCCTCCGGCGGCGGGGACGTGGGCCAGTATGTGCCCATCCTCATTGAGAACCTGCGCTCGGGCGGCATCGAGGTCGAGCAGGAGCCCCTGGACTTCGGGACCTGGCTGGACCGCTACCGCCGCCGCGACTACGACTCCAGCCTGAGCCTCAACCAGGTATACGAGACGGCCGAGGTCCCGCTGGACTGGCACACGTCGTGGGGCCCCGCTGGCGACGGCGTGTCGTGGAACATCTTCCGGGACCCCGAGATAGACGCGGCCGTGCGGAGGGTCAAGCAGATAACCCAGAGCGTCCAGCAGCTCGTGCAGGCCGTGCGCGACGTGCAACGCCTCATCTACTCCAAGGACCCGACCTTCATCCCCCTGCCCAGCAGTAGTGCCAATACCCTCTGGTGGAACTTTGTGAAGAACAACCCGGCACGGCTGGGGCTGGGGGTGACGGCCCTCTTCCTGGCCGAGTGGTGGCTGGACCTTTAGCCCGGGCACGGCCCTGGGCCAGCGCCAGGCCTCTGAGAGGAATGGGGCACCGTAGCCCACGGGCGCCCGGTTGACAAGCGCCAGCGGCGTGGCTAGCATGCTGGCACAAAAAGGCTGACGCCTGGGGAGGGCCATGGCCAGCGAGTACTGGCAGCGCTTCTGGCGAAGGCGGTTGGGCCGACGGGCCTTCCTGCGGGCCACCGCCCTGGGGGCTGGGGCCACCGCCCTGGTGGGCGCCCTGGCCTGTCGGGAGGAGTCGCCCCAGGCCACGCCTGCCCCCCAGGCCGAGGAGGGACCGCCCAAGCGCGGCGGGCGCTCCCGGTATGCCACTTTCGCCACCTTCGACCAGCTGGACCTCCACGTATCGGTGGCGACGGCCGCATCTTACTTCCCCCGCGTCTACAACACGCTGGTGAGCCAGTCGCAGCAGAAGCCCGACTTCTTCTACTACGACCTGGCCGAGACGCTGGAGCAGCCCGATGCGGTGACCTACATCTTTCGTATCCGTCCTGGCATCCGGGTGGCGCCCAACGGTCTGGGGGTGCCGGAACGGGAGCTGGACGCCCAGGACGCCTACGCCAACTGGGAGCGCATCAAGAACGAGCCGCGGGCACTCGTGTCACGATTCGCCAAGCAGTTCCTGGCCTTCCATGCTGCCCAGGACGCTCGGACGTATGTGATGAGGACGACCGAGCCCTACGCTTGGGCCCTGTATAATGTCGGCCTCATGTATTCCACCATTGCGCCGCGGGAGCTGCTGACGAACCCTGACCGGCTGCGGACGTCGGGCGTGGGTGGGGGCCCCTTCTCCTTTGGCCGCTTCGTGGAGGGGGAGGGGCTGTCGCTGGAGCGGAACCCCAACTACTATCGCAAGGGGCAGGACGGGCAGCCCCTGCCCTACGTGGACGGCATCGACGTGCTCTACATCCCCGACAGGGCGGCCAGGCTGGCCGGCTTTCAGAGCCGGCAGATCGAGTCCTACACCGTGGCCAATAAGCGTGAGCTGGACGAGCTGATGGACCCCGGAAAGTATTACTTGGTGAAGGAGCCGTACTTCAACTTCATGTCGGTCATCATGAACGTCGACCGTCCGCCTTTCAACGATGGACGTGTGCGGCGGGCGGTGGCCCGCTCCATAAACCACCAGCAGTTCATCAACGTGGTCCACCTGGGGGACGCGCAGCTCAATGGCATCGTGCACCACGACCTGCCCGACTTCGCCCTACCCGAAGACGAGCTGAAGGGCCGCTACCTGGTCTACAACCCGCAGGAGGCGCGGCAGCTCCTGGCTGCCGCTGGTTACCCTGGCGGGATCAAGACGAAGATGGTGTATCCGGCCGAGAGCGGCGCCACCGGTGGCGGCGACGTGGCCCAGTACGTGCCAGTCCTCATCGAGACCTTGCGTTCCGGGGGCATTGAGCTGGAGCTGGAGCCCCTGGACATCGGCCGCTACATAGACCGTGTGCGTCGCCGCGACTATGACACGGCCCTGAGCTTGAACCCCCAATACGAGACGCCGGAGGGACCCCTCGACTGGCACACGTCTTGGGGCTACGCCGGGGACGGGCTCTCCTTTCATATCTTCCGTGATCCGGAGGTGGACGCGGCCGTGCGGAGGGTCAAGCGCATAACCCAGAGCGTGCAGGAGCTGGTCCAGGCCGTCCGCGACGCCCAGCGCCTCATCTACTCCAAGGACCCGAGCGTGATCCCTCTCCCCAGCAGCAGCTCCAACAACCTGTGGTGGAACTTCGTGAGGAACAATCCGGCCCGCCTCGGCCTGGGACGGACATACCTGTTCCTGGCCGAATGGTGGCTGGACCTGTAGGGGGCGGGCATGCAGGCCTTCATCATCCGCAGGCTGCTGGCGGGGGTGGTCATCCTGTTCTTCCTGTCCATCGCCGTCTTTCTGGTGCTGCGGGTGGCGCCTGGTGACCCGGCCCTGTTGCGCCTCGGCCCGCAGGCTACCGCCGAGCAGGTGGCCGCCGAACGGGAGCGGCTTGGCCTCAATGACCCGCTGGTGGTCCAGTACTCCCGCTGGATGAAGGGCATCCTGACGGGAGACCTGGGCGTCTCTAACTTTAGTGGCGAGTCGGTGGCCCGTAGCATCCGCAACCGGCTGCCCAACACCCTGGAGCTGCTGATCATGACCCTGGTGCTGACGACGGTCATTGGCATCACGGCCGGGGTGATTTCGGCGGTGTGGAGGGACACGCCGCTGGACTACGCTGTGAGGGTGGTGGCGGTGCTGGGCCTTTCGGTCCCGGCCCTGTGGCTGGCCACCCTGGTGCTGCTGGTGCCGCTACAGGTCTGGGGCTATGCGCCGCCCATCGGCCGCGTGGTCCACTTCTTTGATGACCCTTGGGGCAACTTGCGCCAGTTCCTGCCGGCGGCGGTGGTGCTGGCCCTCGGGCCGGCAGCGGCCATCATGCGTCTCACACGCTCCAGCCTGCTGGAGGTCCTCAGGCAGGACTACATCCGCACCGCACGGGCCAAGGGGCTAGGGGAGAGGCTGGTCATCGCCCGGCACGCCCTCCGCAACGCCATGATCCCGCCCCTGACGGTGCTGGCGCTCCAGTTCTCGGCCCTGCTGGGCGGTTCGGTCATCATCGAACAGATATTCACCTTGCCCGGCATCGGGCAGTACTTCTTCCAGGCCATCTTCGTCAAGGACTTCACGGTGGTCCAGACGCTGACGCTTTACACGGGCGTGGTGGTGGTCCTGACCATCCTGGCACTGGACATAGCCTACGCCTGGCTGGACCCACGCATACGTTATCGCTGAGGTGGAGGAGATGGCTGTCAGACCGGCAGAGGTGGCCCTGGGCCTGGAGCTGACGGTGCCCCGCCAGCCGCTGCTGCGGCGGCTGCTACGGCTGGTCCGCCGCTACCCCCTGGGCACCCTGGGGTTCCTCATCATCCTGGGGCTGCTGGTGGTGGGGATCCTAGCGCCCGTCATCGCTCCCCATGACGTGAACGAGATCGGTGTGGCGCCTCCCCTCTCGGGCATCTCTCGCGAGACGCCCTTCGGCACCGACAACCTAGGGCGGGACATGCTGAGCCGGGTCATATGGGGCGCCCGCATCTCCCTGTCGGTGGGATTCATCGCCGTCATCGGCGGGACGGTGGCGGGCACCGTCATCGGCCTCATCAGCGGCTACATGGGCGGGCCGATCGACTCGCTCATCCAGCGGGTGCTGGACTCCATCCAGGCCTTCCCGGCCCTGGTGCTGCTGCTGATCATCATCCGGGTGCTGGGGCCCTCGCTGGAGAACGTGGTGCTGGTCATCGGGCTGGGCATAATCCCGGGGGTGATCCGCATCGTGCGGGGGGCGGTGCTGTCGGAGAAGAACAACGTCTATGTGGAGGCGGCCAGGGCCATCGGGGCGACGCCGGTGCGCATCATCTTCCGCCACATCGCGCCCAACATCATGGCCCTGGCCATCGTGGTCATGACGACCCTGTTGGGGACGGCAGTGCTGGCGGAGGCGGCCCTCTCCTTCCTGGGGCTGGGCGTGCCGCCGCCCAACCCGTCCTGGGGCGCCGACATCAATGCCGCCCGCAACAACCTGCCCGTGCACATACCGTGGGCGCTCTTCCCCGGTCTGGGCATCAGCCTGACGGTGCTGGGCTTCAACCTGCTGGGCGATGCCCTACGGGACGCCCTGGACCCGCGACTCCGCGGCGCCCGCTAGCCGTCGCCTGCCCCGGTGCAGCCCCGGGCCCCGTGCATCCGCGGGCTACGGGCGGGCGTATTCCCCCACGGAACACCAGCAGGAGGTGGGGGAATGGCTCGTCTGTATGCGGCCCTGGCGCTGGCCGGGGCCTTAGCCCTAGCGTTGGCGGCCTGTGGGGGTGGCGAGGAGGAGGCGACCACACCTGCCGCCGGAACCACGCCTGCCACGCGTCCTTCACCCACGGCACCCGCCGCGGGCGCCCCGACGCCCACAGTCCCGGCCGGGGCTGATACCCCTGGGGCGGGGGCAGTGACGGTGCGCGCACTGGACTTCTCGTTCAGCCCCTCCCGCATCTCTGCCCAGGCGGGACAGCCGCTGACGGTGACGGTCCGTAACGATGGACAGGCGCCCCACACCTTCACCATCCAGGACCTGAACGTGGACATCACCGTCCAGCCTGGCCAGAGCATGACGGTGACCTTCACGCCCCGTGCCGCCTCCTACACCTTCGTCTGTCGTTTCCATGCTGGGGCGGGGATGACGGGGACCCTGAGCACTGGCAGCGGTGCCAGTGGGGGCGGGGCCAGCACGCCCACGGCCGGCGGCCCTGCAGGCTACGGCTACTAGTCCTCGCGGGGCCGCCAGCGGGTGCCCTGGGGGGTGTCCTCCAGGACGATGCCCAGCTCCAGCAGGCGGGAGCGGATGGAGTCGGCCAGGGCGTAAAGGCGCTGGGCCCGCAGTTGCTGCCTGACCTCGATGAGCAGCTCGATGAAGGGCACGGCGTCGGCCCGGAAGGGCGTCGGCTCCTGGAGGGACAGGCCCAGCACGCCCGCCAGCTCCCGGAGGGTGGCCTGGGCGCGGGAGGTCCGGCGGCCCTCGTCACGGGCGCGGTTTATCTCGGCCGCCAGGTCGAAAAGGGCGGCCAGCGCCTGGGGCGTCCCCAGGTCGTCGTCCATGGCCTCCAGGAAGCGCTGTCGGTAGGGGGTGGGGTCCACCTCCGGCTCCCGCTCGCCCCCCTCCTGGGTCGCGGCCAGGCGCAGGCGCCGCGCGCCGGCCCTCGCCGCCGTGAGGGCCTCCTCGGAGTAGGTGAGGGGGCTGCGGTAGTGGGACCCCAGGACGAACAGGCGCAGGGCATCGGGCCCGAAGCGGTCCAGGGCCTCCCCCAGGGGCACCAGGTTGCCCAGGTGGCGCGTCATCTTCTCAGGGCTGTCGGGCAGGCGCAGCAGGCCGTGGTGGACCCAGAAGCGGGCAAAGGGCTTGCGCCCGCTGTAGGCCTCGGCCTGGGCGATCTCGTTCTCGTGGTGGGGAAAGATGAGGTCCTGGCCGCCGCCGTGGATGTCCAGGGGCTGGCCCAGATACTTAAGGGCCATGGCCGAGCACTCGATGTGCCAGCCTGGCCGCCCGGGGCCGAAGGGGCTGTCCCAGGCAGGCTCTCCCTCCTTGGCCCCCTTCCAGAGGACGAAGTCGGCCGGGTGCTCCTTGCCCTCGCCCGGCTCTACCCGGGCGCCGGCCAGCAGGGAGTCCACGTCGCGTCCCGATAGCTTGCCATAGTCGGGGAAGCGGGGCACCCGGAAGTAGACGTCGCCGTTGGCCTGGTAGGCGTAGCCCTTGTCCAGAAGGACCCGGACCATCTCCAAGATGGCGTCTATCTCTTGGGTGGGCCGGGGGTAGTGGTGGGCGCGCTGGATGCCCAGGGCATCCATCTGCCGGAAGAAGAGCTCGATGTGCTCCTCGGCCAGCTCCTGGATGGTGCGGCCGGTGGCCCGCGCCCGCAGGATGATGTTGTCCTCGATGTCGGTGAAGTTCTGGACGTGCCGCACGCGGTACCCCCGGAACTCCAGGTAGCGGCGCAGCACGTCGAAGACGATGTAGCTCATGGCGTGCCCCAGGTGACAGGGCGCGTATAGGTTGGGCCCGCAGACATACATGCGGACCTCGTCCCCGGCCGGCACGAACTCCTCCAGCCGACGGCTGAGGGTGTTGTAGAGCCTCATGCTGCCCACGCCTCTTGACTAGTGTAAGGGGAAGGGGCCATGTGGGGGAGCCTTCAGCCGTTCGCCGGCCTCCGGCTGGCCTGGGCCGAGGCCCCTCCCCCCTGGGCCAGGGCCTGCTCCAGGGCAGCCAGGCGCTCCTCCAAGCGCGCGAGCCTCTCCTCCAAGGAGCGGAGCGCGTCCCACTCCGGGTCTGGCAGGCGGACCACGGTGTCGTTGCCTGGGTCATGGAAGGCCACCACATGGCCGGGGACCCCCACCACGGTGGCGTTGGGGGGGACGTCCGACACCACCACCGAGCCGGCGCCGATGCGGGCGTTGTCCCCGATCCTGACGGCCCCGATGACCTTGGCGCCGGCCCCCACCACCACGTTGTTGCCCAGGGTCGGATGGCGCTTGGTCCGCTTGGTGCTGGTCCCACCCAGGGTGACCCCTTGATAGAGGTGGCAGTTGTCGCCGATCTCGGTGGTCTCCCCGATGACCACCCCCATGCCGTGGTCAATGAACAGCCCCTCGCCGATCTTGGCGCCAGGGTGGATCTCGATGCCCGTGAGCGCCCGACTGATGTGGGAGACGATACGGGCCACCAGGCGCAGCCGGTGATTGTAGAGCCAATGGGCCAGACGGTGGAACTGGCGGGCGTGAAAGCCAGGGTAGCAGAGGACCACCTCTAGGGCGCTGGTGGCGGCGGGGTCCCGCTCCAGCGCCGCCTGGATATCGCGCTTTATACTCTGCAAGAGGCCCAAGGCGGATCCCTCCTCGTCAGCGGTAGGCTGTGGGTGTCGGCGGGGAAGGCCCCCG
>DATLZD010000033.1:0-5536 GCA_035574155.1 Dehalococcoidia bacterium
CTGGGGCAGTTCTCTATGGCCGCTGCGCTCGCGGGCGTGATTGTAGAAGTCGTAGCCGAACTTGGTGGCGATGACTACGCGGTCACGAGGGACATCGGCCAGGGCCTCCGCCAGCATAGTCTCGCCCAGGCCATTGCCGTAGACGTCGGCCGTGTCGTAGAAGTTGATGCCCAGGTCGAAGGCCTGGCGCAACAGGCGTCTGCCCAGATCGTGGTCGGTGACGCCCCACCACGTGGTGGCCACCGACCAGACGCCGAAGCCCACCTCCGACAGCATCAGCTCGGTCCTGCCCAGCCTGCGGTACTTCATCTCCGCTCCACCTCTCCTTACCAGTATAGGAGGAGCCGTGGGCCACTGCCAGGCGTAGAATGGTGAAAAAGGGAGCGAGGTAAGGAGCATGGCCCCGCGTTCTACCGTGGTCATCGTCGGAGCCAACCTGGCCGGAGGGCGGGCGGCTGAGGCCCTGCGCAAGGAGGGCTTCGACGGCCGCATCTTCCTGGTGGGTGAGGAGCCGCACCCGCCCTATGAGAGGCCGCCCCTCTCCAAGGAGTACCTGCGAGGGGAGATGCCCCGCGAGGAGCTGTTCGTCCAGCCCGAATCCTTCTGGGCCGAGCAGGAGATCGAGCTGCTCATGGGCGTGCGGGCGGTCTCCCTAGACCTGGCCCACAAGCGGGTGGAGCTGTCCAGCGGCGAGCGCCTATCCTTCGACAAGCTGTTGCTGGCCACGGGCGGGCGTGTGCGGAGGCTAGAGGTCCCCGGCGCCGACCTGGAGGGCATCCACTATCTGCGCACTGTGGACGACAGCGAGGCCCTGGCGAGGGAGCTGCGTCCCGGCCGCCGCCTGGCCATTGTGGGAGCCGGCTTCATAGGCTCGGAGGTGGCTGCCTCGGCCCGCGAGAAGGGGCTGGAAGTGACCATGATCGAGGTGCTGCCGCTACCCTTGCAGAAGGCCCTGGGGCCGGAGGTGGGCCGTATCTACGCCGACATCCACCGTCAGCACGGCGTGGAGCTGGTGCTGGGCGAAGGGGTAGAACGATTCGAGGGCGATTCGCGACTGCAGGCGGTCGTGACCTCTACCGGACGGCGCATCGAGTGCGACCTGGCCTTGGTGGGCGTGGGCATCGTCCCCGCCACGGAGCTGGCAGAGGCGGTGGGCCTGACGGTCGACAACGGTATCGTGGTGAACGAGTTCTGCCAGACCTCTCACCCGGACGTCTACGCCGCCGGTGACGTGGCCAACTTCTACAGCCCCGTCCTGGGACGCCGCCTGCGGGTCGAGCACTGGCACAATGCCCAGAACCAGGGCATGGCCGCGGCCCGAAGCATGCTGCGAGGCGAGCCTTATGCCGAGGTGCCCTGGTTCTGGTCCGACCAGTACGACCTGAACATGCAGTACGTAGGCTTCGCCGATGCCTGGGACAGGTTGGTCTTCCGCGGCGATGTGGAAGCGCGTCGCTTCACCGCCTTCTACCTGCGGCAGGGGCGGCTGGAGGCGGCCCTAGCCATCAACCGGCCGCGAGACATCCGCGCCGCGCGGGAGCTGATACAGGCGCGAGCTGTGCTGGACCCGGAGCGGCTGGCCGACGAGTCTCAGGACCTCCGTGCCCTTTTGCCCCAGGGCTAGCCCCGCGCGATACTGGATGCGGGGATGTCCCTGCATGGGCGAGGAAGCTGTCGTCATAGTCCAGGGCCTCCGCAAGCGCTACGGCGACATAGTGGCCGTGGACGGCGTCAGCTTCACCGTGGAGCGGGGCGAGACCTTCGGCATCGTCGGCCCCAACGGCGCTGGCAAGACCACCACCCTGGAGATCATCGAAGGGCTTCGGCAGCCCGACGACGGCCACGTTCGGGTGCTGGGCCTGGATCCCCAACGCCAGGCAGCCGAGGTCAAGCAGCGCATCGGTGTCCAGCTCCAGGCCTCTGCCTACTTCGACTTTCTCACCCTCAGGGAGATCCTCGACCTGTTCGGCAGCTTTTACCGCCGTCGTCTGCCCTCCCTGGCGCTGCTGGAGATGGTGGGCCTGCAGGAGCGGTCCGGCGCGCTGCTGAAGCAGCTCTCGGGTGGACAGCAGCAGCGCTTTTCGCTGGCGGCGGCCCTGGTCAACGATCCCGAGGTGGTCTTTCTCGACGAGCCCACCACCGGCCTGGACCCCCAGGCGAGGCGCTCTCTGTGGGAGCTGGTGCGAGGGATGCGCTCCCAGGGCCGCACTGTCATCCTGACCACCCATTACATGGAGGAGGCGCAGGCACTGTGCGACAGGGTGGCCATTATGGACGCGGGGCGTATCGTTGCCCTGGACAGCCCCGATGCGCTGGTCTCGCGCCTGGAGGCCCCCTTCCACATCCGACTGCACCTGGACGGGCCGGTGGACCCCCGTGTCCTGGCTGTGGCGGGGGTAGCTGAGGTCACCTGCCTCGGCAACGGGCAGGACGGCGTCTATCGCCTCCAGGTCAGGAGCGTGGCCGAATCGCTGCCCATGGTGCTGGCCCGGTTGCAGGAGCTGGAAGTGGGATTGGTGGATTTGGCTGTGGAGAGGGCCACCCTGGAGGACGTCTTCCTGGCCCTGACGGGCAAAGAGCTGAGGGACTGATGCTGCTGAACCTGGTCATCGCCAACCTGAAGATCATCTTCCGCGACCGGGTCAGCCTGTTCTGGGCGCTGGCCTTCCCGGTGATGTTCATGGGCGTCTTCGCCCTCTTCAACCTGGACCGGCCACCTCAGGTGGACCTGGCGGTGGTGGAGGAGACGCCTGGCCCCCTCGGTCAGACTCTGCGCCAGGCCCTGGACAGAATGGAGCTGTTCGAGACGAAGGACGAGTCCAGCGAGACAGCGGCCCTGCGCAAGCTGCGAAACGGCGATTATGACGTGGTGCTGGTGCTGGGGAGCGACGGTGGGACGGCGCGGGCCTACTACAATCTGGCCAACGTGCAGCTGAACGAGATGGCGCTGAGCGCCCTGGAGCGGTTCTTCGACGAGTTCAACCTGCAGGCGGCCGGCGTGCAGCCGACGGTACGGCTGGAGCAGCAGGCCGTCTCCGGGAGGGACATCGGCTACATGGACTTTCTCGTCCCCGGAATTCTGGGGATGGGGCTGATGCAGTATGCCATCATCGGCATGGCCACGGTCCTGGTAGGATACCGGGCCAAGCGCATCCTGCGCCGCATCCAGACCACTCCGCTGCCCGTCTCTCGTTTCGTGCTGGCGCAGGTGACCGCTTTCCTCGTCCTGTCGCTGCTGCAGACGGCGGTCATCCTGGGAGTGGGTCGCCTGGTGGGCGCCGACCTGCCGGGGACGTTTTACTGGGCCTTCCCGCTAGCACTCCTGGGCAACTTCGTCTTCCTGAACATGGGCATCGTGGTGGCGTCCTTTACCAGCACCGAGCCGGCCGCAGCGGGCATGGGCAATGCCATCGGTCTGCCCCTCATGTTCCTGTCGGGGGTCTTTTTCCCCACTGATCAGCTGCCTCCCTTCCTGGCCAAGGTGGTGTCTTATCTGCCGCTGGCCCCCTTGCTGGAGGCGTTGCGGGCGGTGCTGCTTCATGGCGAGCCGGTGCTGGAGGCCTGGCGGGACATCCTGCTGGTGGGGGCCTGGGCGGTGGCGAGCCTGGCCCTGGCCGTCCGGGCCTTTCGGCTGGAATAGCGAGCGGCAGGCCAGAGGTGGTTGACACCTCAAGGCTGTTGGGCTAGTATCTTGACGCCAAGTCAAAGGAAACGGGGGAATAGGGGATATGAAGATATCGATGTTCCATTTGATGCCCCATCGAGAACTTCCGGAGGATTTTGAGAAGCGCTATCACTCGGTGTGGGTGGACCCGCCCTGGTGGGAGCTGGCCGTTCCCGAGAGGATCGGCCAGTTCTATAACTGGACGCTGGACGAGCTGACCTATGCTGCCAAGATGGGGCTGGACGGCATCTGCACCAACGAGCACCACCAGAACGCGTACGGCTTCATGCCGAACCCGAACCTGATGGGCAGCGTCCTGGCCCGGGCCACGGCCGGTACCCGGGTCGCCATCGTGCAGATGGGCGCCACCCTGCCCACCCACAACCCACCCCTGCGGGTCGCCGAGGAGTACGCGATGCTCGACTGCATCAGCGGCGGCCGGCTGGTGGCGGGCCTGCCGCTCGGCAGCCCGATGGACGTGAACCTCTGCTACGGCATCACGCCCATGGAGCACCGCGAGCGCTACCGTGAGGCCTTCGCGCTGACGCTCCGGGCCTGGCAGGCGCGCGAGGTCTTCGCCTGGAACGGCCGATACTACCAGCTGGCGGCCGTGAACCCGTGGCCCCGGCCCATCCAGCAGCCGCACCCGCCGGTCTGGGTGCCCGGCTCCGGCAGCGTCAGTACGTTCGACTTCGCCGCCGAGCACGACGTCTGCTACTGCTTCCTGAGCTACTCGGGCGCGAAGTCCGCCAAGACGATGATGGACGGCTACTGGGAGGCGGTGGCCCGGCGGGGCCGGGACGCGAACCCCTACCGCGCGGGGTTCCTGCAGCTCGTGGCGGTGGCCGAGACCGACGCGCGGGCCGAGGCGGAGTACGCCCGGCACGTCGAGTACTTCTACCACAAGTGCCTGCACGTGCCGGGCCCGTGGTTCTCGCCGCCGGGCAACCAGGACTACGCCAGCCTGGTGGCCACCGCCCGCCATCCGGTCCGGCGGGCCGAGAACCCCAAGGACCTGCGCTACCGCGACTTCGTGGACAAGGGCTACGTCATCGCCGGCAGCCCGGCCACCGTGCGCGACCGGTTGCGGGAGGAGGTGATCCGCGACCTCCGGGTGGGCAACCTGATGCTGCTCGTGCAGATCGGCTCCATGCCCCACGAGCAGGCTCTGAAGAACATCGAGCTGCTCGGCCGCGAGGTGCTGCCGGCGCTGCGGGGGATCTGGCGGGACGAGGGATGGGTGAACCACTGGTGGCCGGCCGGCCTGGGGGACGCGGAAGGGCCGGAGACGGCCGGGGCACGGCCTGAGCGGCCCGGGCCGCGGTCGGAGGTGACCGCGGCGGCCGGGGTGCGGACGAGCGCGGCGGCTGCGGACTCGGCGGGAAGCCTGTCCGGGACGACACCTGCGTCGGCCGCCGGGACCGCTGACGGACAGCACGGAGCCCGCCCGCGTTCGGCGGCCGCCGGCTCCGGCGCGCCGTCGACCGTGAGCGTCGGGGCGGCGGGGCCGGGGCCGGTGCGCGAGCATACCGTCGCCGTCTGGCGGGACCGGATCCAGATGCGCGTGCTCTCCGCCGGGCGGGGCCCGGCGCTCGTCTTCTTCCACGGCCCGTGGGGCCTCACCTGGGACCCGTTCCTCGACGCGCTGGCCCAGGACTTCACGGTCTTCGCGCCCGAGCACCCCGGCACCACCCCGGGGCGCCCCGAGGACGTCCAGCGCCTCGACGGCCTCTGGGACCTGGTCCTCTGCTACGACGAGCTGCTGGACCGCCTGGGGCTGGTTTCGGCGGCCCTCGTCGGCCATTCCTTCGGCGCCATGGTGGCCTGCGAGGTGGCCGCCGCCGGCCCGCAGCGCGCCGGCCGCCTGGTCCT
>DATLZD010000034.1:0-9837 GCA_035574155.1 Dehalococcoidia bacterium
TTGTGCTTCTCCGGCCGGTTCAGGGTGATGACGGCGATGCGCCGCTCCACCTTCTCGTACAGCACCGTCTCCTCCAGGGGACGCTCCAGCACGTACCTCCGCTCCGACGACTGCATGCCGCTAACCTCCACCAAGAGTCCAAGTCTTCCCTTGCCACAAGGACGCCTCACAGTATAACATGTTCAACACCACGCACAAGGACGCCCACCCGTGACCAACAACCTAGCCATCAGGGGCGTCGTCGGTAGTATTCCTCGATGGCCTCGGCCACGGCCGGTATGGCCGTGACTCCCCTGGCCAAAAGCCCCTCTAGGAAGCGCTGCCGCTCGTCCAGCTTCTCCTCCAGGGCGGCCCCGTCCAGTCCAGCCCAGGCGGCGAAGGCCTGGCGGGCCTCCTCTTCCTCCAGGAGGGCGAAGGCGTCCTCCTCCTCCCGCCAGCGGGCCAGACGGTGCACCCGGTAGCCATCCCCGTCAGGCAGTAGGAAGGCCACCTCCTGCAGGCGCCGCACCGGGCGGCCGCGGCTGCCCACCTTCAGGGGCACGATGAAGGTGAGGCGCGACAGGTGGGAGGGCGGGATGCCCAGCTCCCCCTCCAGCTGCCCCAGAACCTCCTCCACCCGGTCGGCGTGCATGGTGGAGGCCAGGGAGTAGCCCTGAGAGAGCAGCTCGAAGGCGCGGCGCGCATACTCGCCCCAAGTGTAGACGGGCAGGTGGTCCGACAGCTCGTTGATGAGGATATAAGTGGGGTGGGAGTCGGAGAGGGGAGGCACGGCGAAGGTCTCCCCCACGCCCTGGGTGAAATAGCCCACCGTCTCGGGCGGGGTGAAGGCCAGAAGGGCAGTGAGGGTGGTGGTCTTGCCGGCCGAGGGCGGCTCCGCTGCCACGATGATGGACGCCCCCCGCTCCATGCCCAGCCAGAAGAGGGCTGCCAGCCGCGCCGACATGCTCCCCGCGCGGATGATCTCCACGATGGACATGGGCACCGGCGGCGACCAGTGCCACCCCCACCAGGAGACAGGCCGGTTGACAGCCCGCAAAGCGCTCACCTCCCCGCCTCTCAGCCCATGATAAAGGCGCAGGGGACGGCGGCCAACCGCGCTAGTTGAGGGCCCAAAAGGCCCCCCACCGCTGGGCCTGGTAGCGGGCCATGCGCCGCTCCAGCTCCGGCAGCGCCCGCTCCAGGAACTGGCGTTCGTGCTCCAGGCGCTGCCGCACCGAGAGAGTCTCCAGGAGGGCCTGCTTGTGGCGCAGGTCGAGGGGCAGGCGTTGGGCCACGGCATCGGCCAGGGCGGAGGGGCCCGTGGGCAGGGGAACGGAGCGGGCCCACTGGCCGGTGATGGCCAGGGTCAGACGCACGAAATCGGCGAAGAGGCCGCCCACCTGGGTGGCCAGCCCCTCGGTCCCCTCCACGTCCTCGTCCTGGAGGAGGTCCACCTCGGCCACCAGGTAGGGCGAGGTCTGGAGGACGTCGCGGATGCGAAAGCGGCTCTCGCCCATGGCCAGCAGGTTCAGCCGCCCCCCTTCCAGCCGCTGGACCTGGCCGATGCGGGCGGTGGTGCCCACCGGGAAGGGCTCGGCCGGGCCCACGACCTCACGGCCAGAGCGGATGAGGACGACGCCGAAGGGCACCTTCTCCTCCAGGCAGCGCCCCACCAGCAGCTTGTAGCGCTCCTCGAACACATGGATGGGCAGGACGCCGCCCGGGAAGAGGACGGCGTTGAGGGGGAAGAGGGCCAGCTCCAAGGCTCCGCCTCCTCTCAGGGCGCCTCCATGCCCAGCACCTCTCGCGCCCGCTCCTGGTCGTCGTCCTGGACGTAGAGGTCCCAGCTGAAGAGGGGTGTCGGGGCCACGTCCAGGCCTCCCAGGGGGTCGCGGCGGTGCACGGCCACCTCCACCCCCGCCTCCCTCAGCAGGTCCAGCCAGATGGCCAGCTCCACCTGGTCGCGGGCGGTGGCCAACAGCACCAGCCGCCCCTTTCCCCTGGGCGACATCCCGTATTTCAGTTTAGCACTAGGCCACGGCGGGCTGGTGCTCGGGGCAGTCCACCCGCAGGGCCTCCACGGCCAGCGGCTCGCCCAACAGGGTGCAGAAATGGGGCTGGGGCGACCCCGGGGCCACGTCGGGACGGAAGAAGCGACAGGTGATGCACATGCGGGCCACCGTCACTACCCCGGCCCGCTGCAGCTCGGCGATGAGCCGCATCAGGAAGAGGAGCAGGGAGGCACGGCCCTCGCGGGGCACCTGCTGCAGGGCGGCCCGGGCGGCCTCTCCCCAGGCCGCCGCTTGCAGGGCCACCTGCCGGCCGCGGCCGGTGAGCCCCAGGAGCAGCCGGCGGCGGTCACTGGGGGAGGGACGCCGCTCCACCAGTCCTTTGGCCAGAAGGGAGGCCACCGCCTCGGAGGCGGTGGCCCGCGTCACTCCCAGCGCCTTGGCCAGGCCGCTGGCATAGAGGCCATCGCGGTGGGCCAGCAACCGGACCAGGAGTTGGAGCTGAAGGGGTGTGAGCCGGTGCTCCCGCGCCGCCTGCCACTGGAGGACGCGAAAGCTCTGGGCCACCCTCTCCAGGGCGGCCAGCACCTTGCCGTCCAGGTCCTGGTGATCGGAGCCGTAGGGCCGGACGGGGCTCGGCGGTGGTTCCGGGCCTTCAGTAGTCACCTTCTCTCACGTAAGGGTAGCACCACAGGGCCACCTGCAACACCACCGCCTTGAACCAGGCGTGCCACATCCTGTCCACCACCTCCGGGCTGTGGCCCTTTTTGGCCAGGAAGGGGCGGATGGTGGCCACGATGGGATAGATGAGGGCCACCAGATAACGGGCAGGGACGATGGCAGGCGCCTGGACCCCATCGGTGAGGTTCTTCTTGCTGCGGTGGTGACGCAGGGCGATCTCGTGCTGGTAGTCCAGCCACTGTTGGTCGTAGGGGCGGAGGCAGGTGTCCAGGATCCACTGCGCGAAACGACGGCGCACCGCCTCCAGGTAGCGTGCGTCGGGCTGGCCGTCAGGGCCACAGAAGTAGTGCAGCAGGTGGGGCTGAGAGCCGACGAAGCCATACCATACGTCCAGGATCTGCTCCACCTGGTCGGCCAGCACCTCGCCAGCCAGGCGCAGGTAGCGCCCGTCCTCGTCGTCGAAGGCCACGGCCGCCTGGAGGCCCCGCAGGTCGTCCAGGGTGAGAGGGGACGGCCCCACCCGTCCGTAGTCGTAGCCCGGGATGTCCGTCGCCTGTGCCAAGGCTCCACCTCCTTTATCCGTCAGGACTACCGACGATTTTCCTCCCCGGGGCACTCCCTGTCAAGGGTTCCAGGGGCGGCAGCTGCCTTGAGCCTCCTGTCTGCCGACAGCTACAATCGGGGGCGGGCCCATACCTGGATCGCCCATGCACCGCTCATCCTTCCCGCAGACGATGGGGGACCATGGCCCCTGAGCAGGGCACCGTGCGGGTAAACGGCCTGCGCCTGAGCTACCTGGACTGGGGCGGCGAGGGGCCAGCCATCGTCCTTCATCACGCCACCAGCCTCCACAGCTGGGTATGGGACCCCATCGCCCGCCGCTTGGCCCGCTGCGGCCACGTGCTGGCCTATGACGCCCGCGGCCACGGCGATTCCGACAAGCCCCCCTCGGGCTACGGCTGGGACCGCTTCGTCCAGGACCTGGCGGGCTTCATCACCGCCCTGGACTTGGCTCCGGCCAAGCTGGTGGGCCACTCCAGCGGTGGCACCGTCGCCCTGGCCTGCGCCGCCATCCATCCCCAATTGGTGGACAGGGTGGTGGCCCTGGATCCGGTGCTGATGCTGCCGGAGCATGTCAGCGACCCCGCCTGGCAGGACTGGTTCCGCCGCTGGCAGGAGTCCACACGCAGGCGCCGCGCCGCCTGGGGTAGCCTGGAAGAGGCGATGGCCCACCTACGGGGCAAGGACTCCTACGCCCGCTGGCGGGAGGACGTCCTGCGCCTCTACCTGGAGCGGGGCACGTCCCGCGGCCCCGATGGGCGGCTGCGCCTGAAGATGCCCGGCGAGCTGGAGGCCCAGGCCTACGAAGGGCGGGCGGCCCTCGATATCTGGTCGCTACTGCCGTCCGTCTCCTGTCCCGTCCTCATCCTCCACTGTCGGCGGGAGGACCCGCGGCCCGAGATGGGCATCAGGGCGGCGGCCCGCCTCATGGCTCGGGCGCGGCTACAGGTGGTCCCAGGCAGCCATTTCTTCCCCCAAGAGGACCCGGAGACGGTGGCGGCGGTCATCGAACGCTTCCTCGCCTGAGGCGCCCCCAGGGCCACCGCCCGTTGCAGTAAAATACGGCCGAAGCCGTCCCGCGCTAGGAGGAGGGGGTCCGGCCATGAAGGTCATCCGCGAGCCAAGGGTCTACCTGGTGGGCAGGCAGCAGGTGGACGACGCCGCCATCGAGCGCTTTCTCTCGGACTACGGCCTCACCTGGCAGACGGACACCGAGGTGGGGGCCGAGCGCCTGGTGGAGGCTGGGGGACGCGTCTGCTACCTCTCCTTCGGCAAGGGGCGCAGGAGCAACGCCGAATACATCGGCAACCTCATCGGCCAGAAACACGGCTCGGTGCTGGAGCACGCCGTCTGGAACTTCATCATCGCCGGCGTCTCCCGCAGCTTCTCCCACGAGCTGGTGCGCCACCGGGCCGGCTGGGGCTATTCCCAGCTCTCCCAGCGCTACGTGGATGAGTCCGATGCTGCCTTCGTGGTGCCCGACGTCATCGCCGAGGACGAGCGGGCCTACACCGTCTGGCTGCGGGCCATCGAGGCTGCCCAGGCTGCCTACCTGGAGCTGGTGGAGATACTGCAGGACCGCTTCCGGGACGTCCCCGACCGGACCCTGCGGCGCAAGCTGGCCCGGCAGGCGGCGCGGTCGGTCCTGCCCAACGCCACCGAGACCATCATCTTCGTGACGGCCAACGCGCGGGCGCTGCGCCACTTCATTGAGCTGCGGGGCTCCGAGTGGGCCGACGCCGAGATACGGAAGGTGGCGCTGGCGGTCCTGCGCATCATGCAGCGGGAGGCCCCCAGCATCTTCGGCGACTACCGCATCGAGCGGCTGCCCGACGGCACCGAGGTGGCCCGCACCGACCACGAGAAGGTGTGAGGGCGAGCGACAGGTTACAGCCGCCCCCAAGACCTAGCAGCATGTGCACGGGCTTTGGATGCCGGTGGCCGGAGCCCATCGCCCTTGTCCACCAGGGCGTGTATGAGTATCATAACAGATGATATGAGTACAAGTGGCAGGCGCATCACCATCTACGTGGGGCCCGAGCGCGAAGAGCTGCTGCGCTGGGTCCAGGAGCACACCGGCGCTCCCTCCTTTTCGGAGGCGTTCTTCGCTGCCCTCTCCGAGCTGCGCCAGCTGGTGGCAGCCCAGCAGCGGGAGGCCCTGGCGGCCGTCTATGGTCTGTGGCGCCATGCGCCGGAGGTGGACGAGGCCCTAGCCGAGCTGCAGTCGGGGTGGCGCCGGTGGCGCGGGGAGTCCTGATCGACACCTCGGCCCTGGTGGCCCACCTGCGGGGCAGGGTGGCCCTCCACCGGGCACTCGCCGGCAGCGACTCCCTTTACGTGAGCGCCATCACCGTCTACGAGCTGGAATACGGGGCGTTGCGGGCGGGTAGGTTCTCGGACCTTGCCGCCCTCGAGAAGTTGTTGGCCTTGGCGGTGCTTCCTCTCGGGCGACGCGAAGCCGAGGAGGCGGCCCGGATAAACGCCCACTTGGCAGCCCAGGGCAGGGGCATCGGCCCCAGGGACGCCCTCATCGCCGCCACGGCGCTGGTGGGGGGCCTGTCGCTGGCCACCCTGAACGTGGACGAGTTCATGCGGGTGGCGGGGCTGGAGCTGGTGGAGCTGGCCCCTGCCAGCGGCTAGTCCTCTGCCGAGCAGGAGGGGGAAAAGGATTGACATCAGGCGCCTCGACCATGTGACCATCGCTGTCCGCGACGTCGGGCAGGCAGCCAGGCGCTGGCAGGAGGCCCTGGGCCTGCCCATCGTCGGCCGCTACCGGGACGAACAGGGCGAAAAGATCGAGGTCGTCCAGCTACGGGCGGGGGAGGTGCTCATCGAGCTGACGGCCCCCACCGCCCCCGATAGAGGTTTCTCGACCGCCATGGCGAGGGCGTCATGCTCCTCTCCTTCCGCGTGGACGATGCCGCCGCCCGGGACGGGCTGCGGCAGCGAGGGGCGCCGGTCATCGACCAGCAGCCGCGGCGCTTCGGCCAGGTGGCCTTCGGCTTCGTCCACCCCAGGGGCTTCAAGGGCGTCCTGCTAGAGTCCATCTCCGGGGCCTAGAGGACCCCCTGGCGCCTGGGCCTTCATGGGCTAACATGGAGGCGGGGGTGCCATGAGGGAACAGGGCCCGGCGCCGTCGATGGGGGCAGCCATCCTGGACGGCCGCGCCGTGGCCGCCCAGGTGCGGGCCGAGGTGGCCCAGCGGGTCCAGCGCCTGCGGGAGCGGACCGGCATCACCCCTGGCCTGGCCTTCCTGCTGGTGGGCGACAACCCCTCCTCCCTCTCCTACGTGCGTTCCAAGGGCGAGGCGGCCCAGGAGGCGGGCATCCACTCCATCACCCTCCACCTGCCGGCCGATACCGCCCAGGAGGACGTCATCGCCCGCGTGCGGCAGCTGAACGCCGACCCCACCTTCCACGCCATCCTGGTCCAGTTACCCCTGCCGGCCCACGTGGACGAGGGGGCAGTCATCGAGGCCATAGACCCGGCCAAGGACGTGGACGGGGTGACGGCTGCCAACCTGGGACGGCTGCTGCGGGGGGAGCCGTGCCCTCAGCCCTGCACCCCCCGTGGGGTAGTGGAGCTGCTGCGGCGCTCGGGCTACAGCCCCGAGGGCAAGCACGTGGTCATCGTGGGCAGGTCCAACATCGTGGGCAAGCCCCTGGCAGCCATCCTTGTCCAGAAGCGGGAGGGGGCCAACGCCACCGTTACCGTCTGCCATACCGGCACGCCCGACCTGGCCCGCTTCACCCGTCAGGCCGACATCCTGGTGGCGGCCATGGGCAGCCCCCTGGCCATCACCGCCGACATGGTCCGCCCCGGCGCCGTGGTGGTGGACGTGGGCAACAACTGGGTGCCGGACCCCAGCCGCAAGAGCGGTCGGCGCCTGGTGGGCGACGTGGACTACGAGGCGGTGCGACAGGTGGCCGGGGCCATCACGCCCGTGCCCGGCGGCGTCGGGCCCATGACGGTGGCCATGGTCCTCCTCAACACCGTGGAGCTGGCCGAGCGGCAGCTGGGCCTGGCCTAGGGCCACACCCTCAGCACGTCGCCGTCGATGAACCGCGGCTCCGACTCCAGGTGCTCCACCAGCCGCCAGTACCAGCGGTCCTGCTCCGGGTCGTTGGCGTTGGCGAAGTAGGCGTCGCGGCTCGAGAACACCACCGCCTCGATGAGCTCGCGGGGGTCGCCCTGGTTGCGGTAGAGGGCCGCTGCCAGGAAGCCCTCGACCTTGGGCGCCCGCTCCCGCACCCAGGCGTCCACCATCTCCAGGACGGCCTGCTCGTGGCCCTCTTTGGGCCGCATGACGATGATAGTGCCGAACATCTCCCTTTCCTCCCTCCTCAGAACATGGTCGGCAGGGCATCGGGGTAGAAGACTACCACCGCCCCGTAGGCGACGAGGGCGGCGGCTGCCAGCAAACGCATCTGGGGGCCCAGGGGCAGCGACTTCTCGGCGAAGATGAGGGCGGTGATGAGGGCCATGATGCCGACGTTCATCACCCCCAGGGGGAAGAGGATGACGAACAGCAGCCAGCAGCAGCCCAGGCAGTAGGCGCCGTGCTCCAGGCCCATGCGCACGGCGCCCCACTGCCCCTCCCGCCAGGAGCCGAGGATGAAGCTCAAGGGGGAGCGGCAGCGCCTGAGGCAGGCCCACTTGAGGGGCGATAGCTGGTAGAGGCCGGCCAGCACCAGCACGCCGCCGCCCAGGCGGGGGGCGTTGGTCTCCAGCCACCCCCAGCGCATGGCCAGGTGCTCGCCGCCCACCGCCAGCCCGTAGGCGATGGCCCCGAAGGCCACCCACAACGCCAGGTAGGAGGAGACGAACAGCCAGGTGGGGACGTAGGGCTGGCCGCGCTGCCGCCGGCCGGACTGGACGGTGGCGAAGGTGAGCACCATGGGCGCGGCGGTGGGGAACATCATGGCCACCATCATCAGGGCCCACATGGCCATGAACAGGGGGGCGCCCATACCCATGGTGGGGCCCATCATCTCCTCGTCCATGCCACCCTGCTGCCAGACCAGCAGCGCCCAGGCGGCGGCGGCCAGGGCGAGGAGCGCGGCCAGTATCAGGCTACGCTCGCGGGCCAGGGGCATCGGCTGGGCCATCGTCTCACCCCCTACCCTGTCTCCTCACGGGCCGGCCCAGCGGAAGCTGGCGTAGTCGGCGTTCTTGCCGCTCACGTCCCAGGTAAAGCCATGGTCGCTGTAAGCGGTCCGGACGCTGTAGGCCTGCACCGCCTCCGGGAAGAGGGGATGGGCGTTGCGCTTCACCACCTCCGCCTCCGGGTCGGCGCCGGGCACGGCCTCGATGGTGGACTCGAGGATGCCGGGTATCGTCAAGCTGCGGCGCCGCCCCTCCTTACGGTAAGTAATGGGGACGGCCTTGGCCCCCAGATTGCGGCCGATGAGGGGCCCCAGGGCGGCGAAGGGGCCGCCCACCTGCCCTGAAAGGATGGCACCCAACGCCTCCTGTTGCTGGGGGGAGGCGGCCTCGTCCATATATACGGCCAGGGACCAGTTGCCCTCGGCCATGGCCCCGGGCGTGTGTACGGCTACCACGAAGTTGACCCCGCTCAGGTCGACATCGCCGTAGTTGCCGCTGTCTATGTGGAAGGCCAGGAAGACGTCGCAGTGGCCCTGGGTGGGACGTGCCTGCATGAGGCCCTTGGGCGAGACCTCGCAGGGACAGACCACATCACAGTTGCAGCTCTCGAAGTAATCGCCGGCGAGCGTCCAGCGCTGCGCCTCAACCATCTCTGCTACCTCCCTGTCGCTCCTCCGGACGATGGCTATTGCGCCTCTATGCTCCCGGCCATGCCGCTGGGGACGTGCAACAGGCAGACGTAGGTGTAGCGGCCGGGCTGAGCCACCACGAAGGTGAAGCTGCGGACTGCCTCGGGCGGGGCGTTGCCCGGCGGGGCGTTGGGCGGCAGGAGGCCGGTGTTGAAGTAGCTCTGGGCGTTGAGCACCTGGGGCGAGGGCCCGGGCACCACCTGCCCCACCTCCGGCGAGTCAGGGCTGGGGGCGCTGCGCCCGCCCAGGAAGGTGGCCGTGTGGGGAGCGCCCGAGTCGTTGACGAAGGTCACCCGGTCGCCAGCCCGCACCGTCGCCGGCGCGGGGGCGAAGGCCAGCACGTCGGTGTGCTCGGTGGTGATGCCCATCTCCACGAACCAGGTGGTGGTGCCGTCGGGGTTGGCGGTGCGTCGCGGCTGCTGGGACAGGAGCCGCTGCTTGGCCGCCCGTCCCTCCTGCAGCCACTGCTGCAGCTCCTGGTCGCCCCGCTGGGTGACCTGCTCCTGAGTGTCGCCCTGTCCGGCGTTTTCCGTGACCGTCACTTTCCCTGTCATGCCCGGATGGATGACACAGACGTAGTTGTATTCCCCTGCCCGGGTGAAGGTCACCTGAAAGGTGACTGGGTTAGGGCCCAGGGGCTGCAGGCCGGAGTTGACCAGGGCCGTGCCGTCGTAGGGGCCGGTAGGGGGCGTAGGGGCGAAGAAGGGCTCCGCCTGGTCAGGGCTGGGGGGCTGCTGGCCCGGCGGGAAGAATGTGACGGTGTGGGGCTCGGGGCCCGCGAAGCGCCACTCCACCGTCGTCCCCGTGCGCAC
>DATLZD010000035.1:0-22589 GCA_035574155.1 Dehalococcoidia bacterium
GGCCGAAGGGCGCATCGTGGTGGTGGCGGGCTTCCAGGGCATCACCGAGGAGATGGACATCACCACCCTGGGCCGGGGCGGCTCCGACACCACGGCTGTAGCCCTGGCCGCGGCCCTGGGGGCAGAACGGTGCGAGATCTATACCGACGTGGAGGGCATCTATACCGCCGACCCCCGCATCGAGCCCCGGGCCCGCAAGCTGGAACGCATCTCTTACGAGGAGATGCTGGAGCTGGCCAGCCAGGGGGCGCGCGTCATGCACAGCCGCGCCGTGGAGCTGGGCTGGGCCTACAAAGTGCCCATCTATGTCGCCTCCAGCTTCAGCGACGCCCCCGGCACCCTGATCTGCGAAGGCGGTGAGGAGATGGAGCAGCGCAACCGGGTCATGGGCATCGCCCACGACAGCGACGTGGGCCGCATAACTGTCCGCGGCGTGCCCGACCGGCCGGGCATCGCCGCCGCCATCTTCGGCCCCCTGGCCGAGGCAGGCATCAGCGTCGATACCATCGTCCAGAACGCCAGCGTGGAGCGGCTCACCGACCTCACCTTCACCGTCTCGCGGGCCGATCTGAAGAGGGCGGCGGCGCTGGTGGAGCCCGTGGCCAGGGAGATAGGCGCCAGCGCCGTCCTGACCGACGACCACCTGGCCAAGGTGAGCGTGGTGGGGGCGGGGATGCAGAGCGCGCCCGGCTACGCCGCTCGCATGTTCCGCGCCCTCTACGAAGCGGGCATCAACATCGAGCTCATCACCACCAGCGAGATCCGCATCACCTGCCTGATAGACGCCGGCCGCGTACCCGAGGCCGTGCGGGCCCTGCATCAGGCCTTCGAGCTGGAGCAGGGCTAGGCAGCGGGCAGGGCGGCCAGGTCGTAGACCAGGGTCTCCAGGGCTACCTCGGGCGCAAGGCGGCCCCGCTTGATGGCGGCGTCGGCCTCCACCAGCAGTCGGTAGGCTGCCCGCAGCCTCGGCAGGGGCAGGCGCCGCGCCTGGACCAGCGCCCGCCGGGCTGCCCAGGGCGGCAGCGCCAGCTCCCGTGCCGCCTCCTGCTCGTTCCCCCCTCGCTCCGAAACATATCGCGCCACCAGCAGCCGCCGGTACTGGCGGTGCAGCAGGGCGAGCAGCCCCAGCGGCTCTTCGCCCTGGGCCAGCAGGTCTCGCAGGAGGCGGAGGGCGTCCCGGTGGCGACCCTCGGAGACGGCCGCCGTAAGGTCGAAGACGCTTGCCTCCCGCGCCGGCGTCACCAGCAGGCGAACGTCCGCCTCTCGCACCACCTCTCCGCCGGCGTAGGCGGCCAGCTTGTCCAGTTCGGCCGCCAGGGCCCACAGGTCGTTGCCCAGCAGTTGCAAGAGCAGCCGGGCGGCCCGCTCGCTCAGGCGCAGGCCGAGACGCCGGCAGCGGCGGCCCAGCCAGCGCGTCAGCTCCTCGCCGGAGAGGGGCGCGAATTCCCGCACCTGGGACACAGGGCGCAGCGAGGCGAGCAGCGGATTGGCGGGCTCCAGTGCCCCTTCCTCCAGCAGCACCAGGTGCGTGCTGGGTGGCATCTGGGTCAAGGCATCGGCCAGGCCCTGCCAGGGGCCTAGGGCCTGGGCCCTGCGCCTGCCTTCGGCCTGGAAGCGGCCCAGGAGGCCCTGCACCACCACCAGCCGGTGCTGGCCCAGGAACGGCGTCGCCTGGCACGCCTCCACCAGCTCCTGGGGGCGCAGCCTGGCACCGTCCAGGGACACGGCGTTGGCCCACAGCGAGCCGTCGGTGTCCAGGGCCTCGCGCAACTGGGCCAACGCCTCGCGCAGGGAGAAGGTGTCCTGCCCGTAAAAGACGTATACTGGCATCGAACGGTTTCCCTCTCCCTCCCCTGCCCTGGCAGCCGTTGGAAGAGGGGCCCTATCTGTGCTATCCTAAAGATAGCACCGCGGGCGGTGCTGAGACAGACGAGCGTGGGAGGCCCGGGTGATGGCGAAGCCCAAGGACGTGACCGATGCAGAGTTCGAGCAGGAGGTCCTGAAGGCTGACCTGCCGGTGCTGGTGGACTTCTGGGCGCCCTGGTGCGGCCCCTGCCGCATGGTCGCCCCCATCGTCGAGGAGCTGGCCCAGGAGTACGACGGCAAGGTCAAGTTCGTAAAGGTCAACACCGACGACAACGTGGACACGGCCGTACGCTACGGCATCCGCAGCATACCTACCCTGCTGGTGTTCAAGGGCGGCGAGCCAGTGGCCCAGGTCATCGGCTTCCGCCCCAAGAGCGAGCTGAAGAAGGTTCTGGAGAAGGCCCTCTCTTAGGGCGTTTCCGGCACGAAAAGCGTCCCGATGGCCCTGGAATACGACATCGTCATTGTCGGCGGCGGCCCGGCCGGGCTGGCCGCCGGCCTTTATGCCGCCCGCGCCCGTCGGCGCACTGCCCTGCTGGAGAAGGGCGTCATCGGCGGGCAGATCTCGCTGACCGAGACCATTGAGAACTACCCGGGCATCGAGAGCATCGGCGGCTTCGACCTGGCCCAGGCCATGTTGCGCCAGGCCGAGAGCTACGGCCTGGAGACCCATTATCTGGAGGCCAAGTCCCTGGAGCAGGCCGACGGCAAGTGGCTGGTCCGCACCGACGAGAAGGACTTCCTGGCCAAGGCCGTCATCATCACCGCCGGCGCCGACTACAACCGGTTGGGCGTGCCGGGGGAGGAGCGGCTGACGGGCCGCGGCGTGTCCTACTGCGCCACCTGCGATGCAGCCTTCTTCAAGGACGAGGAGGTGGCGGTGGTGGGCGGCGGCGACGCCGCCATGGACGAGGGCCTGTTCACGGCCCGCTATGCCTCGAAGGTCTACGTCATCCACCGCCGCGACCAGCTGCGGGCCAGCCGCATCCTTCAGGAGAGGGCCTTCGCCAACCCCAAGATGCACTTCATCTGGAACACGGTGGTGACGGAGGTCCTGGGCGAGGAGGCGGTCGAGGGGCTCCGCCTGCGCAACGTGGTCAGCGGCGAGGAGTCGGTGCTGCCGGTCAAGGCGGTGTTCATATTCATCGGCCACCACCCCAACACCGACTGGCTGAAGGGGCTGGTGCCCATGGACAACGGCGGCCATATCGTCGTCAACGAGTGGATGGAGACGGGCCTGCCGGGCCTGTTCGCCGCCGGCGACGTGCGCAAGAATGCGGCCCGCCAGGTGGTCAGCTCGGCCGGCGATGGCGCCACCGCCGCCATCGCCGCCGACCGCTACATCAGCGAGCACTTCCGCGAGTAGTCTCCGGTAACAAATCTGCAACGAGACCGTAACCTGCCCGTAACATCGTCCCCCGTTCTTAGGCGCAATCTATAGCTGGTCACAGCCCCGCCCACCTGTGGCCAGGTATGGCCAGGAGAGGCGGGGGCTGACGATGCCCCGTTGCGGAGGGTGGCCCATGCCCGCGCAGGTGGACAGCGGCGACACGGCCTGGGTCCTGGTCTCGGCCGCCCTGGTGATGCTCATGACCCCGGGCCTCGCCTTCTTCTATGGGGGCCTGGTGCGGGAAAAGAATGCCCTGGCCACCATGATGCAGAGCTTCGTCATCATTGCCCTGGTGAGCGTCATATGGGTCCTGTGGGGCTATTCGCTGGCCTTCGGCCCCGACCACGGCGGCTTCATCGGCGACCTGTCCTGGTTCGGGCTGCGCAACGTGGGCAGCGGTCCCGCCCCCTACGCGCCCACGGTGCCCCACCTGGCCTACATGGCGTTCCAGATGATGTTCGCCATCATCACGCCGGCCCTGATAACGGGGGCCTTCGCCGAGCGGGCCAAGTTCGGCACCTTTCTGGTCTTCACCGCCCTGTGGCTGACGGTGGTCTATGCGCCGGTGGCCCATTGGGTGTGGGCCCAGAACGGCTGGCTGGGGACCCTGGGTGGCCTTGGGGCCTATGACTTCGCCGGGGGCACCGTGGTCCACATCAACTCGGGCCTGGCCGCCCTGGCGGCGGCCCTGGCCTTCGGCAAGCGGCTGGGGCTGGGGAGGATGCCCATGGAGCCCCACAACGTGCCTTACGTGGTGCTCGGGGCCGCCCTCCTCTGGTTCGGCTGGTTCGGTTTCAACGCCGGCAGCGCCGTAGCGGCGGGGGCCTCCGCCGCCAACGCCTTCGTGGTGACCAACACCGCCGCGGCGGCGGCCGCCCTGGCCTGGCTGGCCATGAGCTGGCTGTACCAGGGGGTGCCCAGCGTGACCGGGGCGGCAACGGGGGCGGTGGCGGGCCTGGTGGCCATCACCCCAGCCTCGGGCTTTGTGGGGGCCTGGGACGCCGCCGATGGATACATCAACATCCTCCCCGCCATCATCGTCGGCGTCGGGGCGGGGGTCATATGCTACGGTGCGGCGCGGGTCAAGCACTGGCTGGACGTGGACGACGCCCTCGACGTGTGGGCGGTGCACGGCATGGGCGGCACCTGGGGGGCGTTGGCCACGGGCATCTTCGCCACCTCGTTGGTGACCCAGACGGCGGGCTTCCAAGGGGGGATTGGCGGGGCCATCGATGGACGGCCGGAGCAGATGCTGGCCCAGCTGGCGGGCATCGGCGCCACCTGGGGCTACTCGTTCGTCATGACCTTCGCCCTCCTGAAGGTACTGGACTGGACCTTGGGACTGAGGGTGAGCCCGCGGGAGGAGCTACTGGGGGTCGACCTGGCCCAGCACGGCGAGCGGGCCTATGCCAGGTGAGGGGCCATGAAGAAGGTGGAGGCCATCATCCGACCCGAGAAGCTGGGGGACGTGAAGGACGCCCTGGACCGCCTGGGCATCATGGGCCTCAACTTCGTGGAGGTACGGGGCCGCGGCCGTCAGCGGGGCCAGACCTACTGGCGGGGGGCCGCCTCCTACCTGGCCGACACCCTCCCCAAGCTGAAGCTGGAGGTGGTGGTCAGGGACGAGGACGTGGAGCGGGTGGTGGACGCCATCATCAAGGCCGCCTGGACCGGCGACGTGGGCGACGGCAAGATCTTTGTCCTGCCGGTGGAGGAGGTCATCCGCGTGCGCACGGGAGAGAGGGGAGAGGATGCAGTTTGAGGTGCGCACCCGCAAGAACCTGGCCTGGCACGAGGGCGACGAGTGCTCCCCCCGCTACTTCCTGGAGGTGAACCTGGGTCCGGTGCTGCCGGGCAGCGACCGAATAGCCCGCCTCCCCGTGCGCTGGCGCCGCAACCGCGGCCACCCCATCCTGAAGGAGGTCTACTGGGTGGAGGTGGCGGGCATGAGGGTCGAGAAGGGCAACCTGGCCGCGCTGGAGGCGGCGGTGCCCCAGGCGGTGGCTGCCTTCCTGGAGCACGGCACCCTCCCCTACTATTTCGTCACCACTCCCCAGGGCAGCTTCCCTGT
This sequence comes from Dehalococcoidia bacterium, assembly GCA_035574155.1. Classification (GTDB taxonomy): domain Bacteria; phylum Chloroflexota; class Dehalococcoidia; order SM23-28-2; family HRBIN24; genus HRBIN24. The sequence goes on from DATLZD010000035.1 coordinate 5,328, forward strand.
GTACCTGGTGCGAGGGCGTCTGCAGCTGCGCACCGATACCGCCACGCTGGCGGCCGATGACGTGGGTGAGCTGTGGCAGCGGCTGGCCGAGCACCTGCACTCGGCCCGCCGCATCGAGGCCCTGGAGGAGCTGGAGGTGAGCATCCTCCTGTGGAGCGACCTGCAGGTCTATCCCGCCGGCCTGCTGCTGCGGGACGGTCGTGTGCTGCTGCCCATCTTCTTGCGGCGGGGGGAGGGCGACCTACAGCTCATCTACGACGTCATCGGCCAGCCGTCCCGCTTCCTGGCGCCGAGGGAGCTGTTCTCGCTGCGGCGCGAGCTGGCAGAGGCGTTGGCCGCGCGGCGGGCCATCCCCCACCCGGGCGCCCTGAAGATGGACAGGGTGCGGGAGGAGGTCTGGGAGGCCCTGGCGGCGGTGGCCCGTCCAACGCCTTACGTGCTGGTCTGCCACCAGGACGAGCGGCCCCTGGAGCTCCCGGTCTTCGAGGCCCAGGGGGAGTTCTTCGCCCTACAGCGCTCCAGCTACTTGCGCCTCATCTTCTCCCCCGACCTGGAGGAGCTGTCGCGGCTGGTGCGGGAAGACCTGGTGCTGCGGGGGAGGGCCAGCGGCGCCTCCCTCGTGGCCGTGGAGCAAAGGCGGAGGTGATGCGCCGTGAGGCAGGGAGGGAGCGCCCTGAGCTACGTCCTCTGGGGCCTGGCCTGGCTCCTCTTCTGGCCGGTGCTGCTGCCGGTGGCGGCCGCCCGCTACACCAAGGTGGGCCCCAACGAGGTGCTCATCGTCGCCGGTCGGCGCCGCACCGTTACCGACGCCGAGGGCCGGACTCGGACCGTCGGCTACCGCATCGTCTGGGGAGGGGGCACGGTGGTCTGGCCCATCGTGGAGCAGGCCCGCCGCCTCTCCCTGGAGCTCATGAGCTTCGAGGTGAGGACGCCGGAGGTCTACACCGTCCACGGTGTGCCGGTGGCGGTGGACGCCGTGGCCCATGTGAAGGTGAGGGGCGAAGAGGCGGCCATCGCCCGTGCCGCCGAGCATTTCCTGTCCCGTTCCCAGGACGAGGTGATGCGCACCGCCGTTCAGGTGGTGGAGGGGCACATGCGCTCCGTCCTGGGCACCATCTCCATCGAGGACCTCTACACCAAGCGTCGGGAGTTCGCCGAACAGGTGAAGTCCCTGGCCAGCCAGGACCTGGACCGCATGGGACTGGAGATCGTCTCCCTCACCGTGCGCAACATTGCCGATCCCCGCGGTTACCTGGAGGCCCTGGGCCGGCCCCGCACGGCCCAGGTGAAGCGGGACGCCATCATCGGCGAGGCCAGGGCCGATGAGGAGGCCAAGACCTTCCGTTACCAGGCCGACATGAAGATCGAGGACGCCCGCCGCGACTACGAGCTGAAGCGGGCCGAGGTGGAGGCGGCCATCGCCCAGCGCCGCGCCGAGGCCGACCTGGCCTACGACCTGCAGCGCTACAAGACGGCCCAGCTGGTCAAGCGGGAGGAGGTCCAGCTGGACATCCTGGAAAAGGAGCTGCGCACCGAGCTGGAGGAGAAGGAGATCCTCCGCAAAGAGAAGGAGTTGGTGGCCTCCGTCATCAAGCCGGCCGAGGCCGAGCGCCAGCGCATCCAGGAGCTGGCCGAGGCCGAGCGCTACCGCCGCCAGACAGAGGCCCAGGGCGAGGCCGAAGGGGTGAGGGCGGTGGGTCTGGCCGAGGCCGACGTCATCCGCCAGAAGGGTCAGGCCGAGGCCGAGACCATGGACCGCAAGGCCGAGGCCTGGGCACGCTACAACCAGGCCGCCGTCACCGAGATGCTGGTCAACGTCCTGCCCCGCCTGGCCGAGGCGGTGGCCCAGCCCCTCTCCCGCACCGAGCGCATCGTCATCGTCTCCGGTGGGGCCGACGGCGCTGCCGGTGCCAGCCGCGTCACCCGGGATGTGGCGGAGGTCATCGCCCAGCTGCCGCCCATCATCGAGGCCCTCACCGGCGTGCGCCTGGAGGAGCTGGTGCGGCGCGTCCCCGGTCTCAAGGGCTCCGACCAACAGGGCGAGGGAGAGGGCGGCCAGCCCGCCTAGGGAGGTGAAGAGGGGTGGACAGGAGGCCCAGGACAGCCGCCGAGGTCATGGCCCTCTGCCGCGAGCGTGACGTCAAGATCGTGGACCTGAAGTTCACGGACCTCCCCGGCACCTTGCAGCACTTCTCCATCCCGGCCAAGGCCCTGGACGAGGGGGTGTTCCGAGAGGGCATCGGCTTCGACGGCTCCTCCATCCGCGGCTTCCAGCACATCCAGGAGTCAGACATGTTGCTGGTGCCCGACCCTACGAGCGCCTTCGTGGACCCAGTCTACAAGGTGCCCACCCTGTCCCTCATCTGCGATGTGCGCGACCCCGTGACGGGGGAGCGCTACTGGCGCGACCCCCGCTACGTGGCCCAGAAGGCCGAGGCCTACCTGCGGGAGTCGGGCATCGCCGATACGGCCTACTTCGGCCCCGAGGTGGAGTTCTTCATCTTCGACAGCGTGCGCTACGACCAGAACGAGCACTGCGGTTACTACTTCATCGACTCCGAGGAGGGGGCCTGGAACTCGGGCCGCGAGGGCAAGAACCTGGGCCACCGCCCCCGCTACAAAGAGGGCTACTTCCCCGCCCCACCCACCGACAGCCTCCAGGACCTGCGCTCCATCGCCATACTCAAGATGATGGAGGCGGGCATCGACGTCGAGGTCCACCACCACGAGGTGGCCACCGCTGGGCAGGGCGAGATCGACATGCGCTACCAGACCCTGACCCGCATGGCCGACCAGGTGATGCTCTACAAGTATATCCTGCGCAACGTGGCCCGCGAGCACGACAAGACGGTCACCTTCATGCCCAAGCCCCTGTTCGGGGACAACGGCTCCGGCATGCACGTGCACGTGAGCCTATGGAAGGACGGCGAGAACCTGTTCTACGACCTGGAGGGCTATGCCCAGCTCAGCCTCGTGGGCATGTACTTCATCGGTGGGCTGCTGCGGCACGCCCGCGCCCTCTGCGCCCTCATCGCCCCCACCACCAACTCCTACCGGCGGCTAGTGCCAGGCTTCGAGGCGCCGGTGAACCTGGTCTACTCCCAGCGCAACCGCTCGGCGGCGGTGCGCATCCCCGTGTACTCCCGCAGCCCGGGGGCCAAGCGCATCGAGTTCCGCACGCCGGACCCGTCCTGCAACCCCTACCTGGCCTTCGCCGCCATCCTGATGGCCGGACTGGACGGCATCATGAACGAGATGGACCCTGGTGATCCCCTGGACACCGATGTCTACGAGCTGTCGCCCCAGGAGCTGGCCGGCCTACGCACGGTGCCCGGCAGCCTGGACGAGGCGCTGCGGGAGCTAGAGGCCGACCACGAGTTCCTGCTCAGGGGCGGGGTGTTCACCTCCGACCTACTGGGGACATGGCTGGACTACAAGCGGCGGCGGGAGGTGGACCCGGTGCGTCTGCGCCCCCACCCCTACGAGTTCTACCTGTATTACGACATCTAGACGGGGAGCGCCTCTATCTCGATGTCGACCCGGGTCGCCACGGCGACCGCCCGGTAGAGGGGTCAGCGCCCCTGGTAGGCCTCCACCAGGCGGCGGGCGTCCTCCTCCTCAACGCCGTGGAGGCGGAAGTGCATCTCCACCCGTAGGAAGTCCTGGGGCGCGTCCTGTCGGCGCACCCCGGCGATCTCCACCTCGGCGCGCCCCAGGGGCAGGCCCCACTGGCGGGCGAAGGACTCCACCAGGAGCACGGCGCATCCCGAGACCCCGGCCAGGAAGGCCTCGGCTGGCGTTATCTCCTCGCCGGGGCCACCACCGTAGGCCGGCTCGTCGATGACGAAGTGGTGGTTGCGGGCGCTGTTCAGGGAGCGACCAGGGATGCCGCTGGAGCGGGAGAGGACGCGGGTCACGATGAGGTCTTGGTCCACTACATGCCCTCCCGTAGCAACTGCTCGGTGGCGAACTCCAGGTAGGTCACCGCCTCCGAGAAGCTGAAACGGTCGCGTTGGTAGCGGAGGGCGGGCGGACTGCCCGGCGTCACCACCAGCTCCACCCCCAGTCGGGGGAACATGAAGATGCGCCTTATCCCCTCCTGGCCCTGGAGCAGCTCGGGCCGGCGCCGCAGCATCTCCAGGAAGGCCTCGGCTGAGCGGCGCACCGCGTCCTGGTAATCGCCCCGGCGCAGGGAGTCCTGGGCGGCCTGCAGGGAGGCCCTCAGTTCCGGGTCCTGGATGCGGTCTACCTTGCCGGCCACGGCCGCATCATATGGAAGAGACGATGGGGTAGTCAACGGGCGCTAGCTGCTCCTGGCGCCAGCGCCGGTGCTGCTCGTGCCGCTCCTTGAACTCCGGCAGCACCTTGGTGCCGAAGCGGTAGAGGGAGTCCATGATGTCCTCATGCTTGCGGGCACCGCACTGGGCCACGAACAGCATCACGTCCAGGTGGGCCTCCTCGTAGCGCAGCAGGGTCTCGCGGACGAACTCGGGGGTCCCGATGCAGCCGCCCCGCTGGGCGGCCCGCCAGAGGGCGCGTCCCACCTCGTCCTTGGGCTCCTCGCCGAAGCCGCCCCGGTAGCCGGCGAAGCCGCGGAACCACTCGGCCAGCCCGCCCCAGCGCTGCTCCGGCGGTGTGTCCTTGAACTGGCGGTAGAGGTTCACCTGTCCGGGGCGGTGGCTGCCCCCGGTGAAGGGGCTGTAATAGTAGCCCAGGGAGTAGGAGAAGAACTGGGCGCCCTCCAGCCCCTTGGCGATGGCCTCTTCGTCGCTGTCGAAGCAGGACAGCACCGACAGGACGGCCAGGGCCGGGTTGATGGCCTTGCCGATGGGGAAGCACTCCTCACGGATGAGGCGGTAATACTCCTCGACCCGCTCTCGCGCCTCCTCCGGCGTCTCGAAGCCGAAGCCTAGGGAGCCGATGCCCAGGCGGGCGGCCACCATGGTGGTCTCGCGGCGGGAGGCGGCCACCCAGACCGGCGGATGGGGCTTCTGCAGCGGCTTGGGGATGACGTTGCGGGCCGGCATGGCGAAGTAGGCGCCCTCGTAGCCCGGATAGGGCACCTCGGTCATCATGCGCAGGCATTCGCGGGTGGCCTCCTCCCACATCATCTTCTTCTCCTCGCGACGCACCCCGAAGCCACCCATTTCCATCTCGGAGGAGGACTCGCCGGTGCCGAACTCGACCCGGCCGTCGGAGACCAGGTCCAGCATGGCTATGCGCTCCGCCACCCGGGCCGGGTGGTTGTAAGGCGGCGGCATGAGGACGATGCCGTGGCCCAGCCGCATGTTCTTGGTCCGCTGGCTGGCTGCTGCCAGGAACACCTCCGGGGCCGAGGAGTGGGAATATTCCTCCAGGAAATGGTGCTCGACGATGAAGATGTAGTCGAACCCGAGCTTGTCGGCCAGTTCGATCTGCTCCAGGGCCTCCTTGACGATGCGGTGCTCCTGGTCGGGGAGCCACTGGTCGGCGTCGTATGGCTTGGGAAGCTGCAGCTCATAGAAGAGACCGAACTTCATCTCGGACACTCCCGTCCTCGGCCCGCCGTTCGTCCTAGCGAGCGCTCAGGCTATCAAGGCAATTATGGGCCAGCCCGTCCCAGGTTGACAAGGAGTCCTCTAGGGGCTTTGCCCCTCTCCATAGGCGGCCCCTTGACCGCTCAGGGGAAGCGCTCGTGCAGGAAGCCGCGGAAGGCCTCGCCGGTGGGGCGGAGGGTGCCGTCGGGCTCCATCAGGCCCCTGGCCTGGGGGCCGTCCAGGCCGAACCAGACGACGATGGGTAGGCCCAAGCTCAGGGCCTGCTCCATCAAGGCGGTGGTGACCCGTGGGTCGTCGTTGTGCTGCCCCATCTCGTTGCAGACCACTGGGAGGCCAGTGGCCTCCTGCAGGTAGGCCACCGCCTCCCCTAGGGCGGCGGCGTCAGCGATATACCAATGGAAGTTGACGTAGTCGGCTCCGGCGGCCCGGTACTGGGCCAGCAGTGCCCTGCCCTTCTCCAGCTGTTGACGGGCGAGGGCGGACCCCAGCTCCTCCCTCTGACGGGGGTCGAATGCCCTGGCGGCGAAGCTCCGGGCCGCATCGGCCTGACCGCTGTCCAGGTAGTGTTGGTAGACCAGGAGGGCCACCAGCGAGGAGACCAGGCCGCCGTTGGTGCAGGGGATGCCCCGCTGGTGGGCCACCTGGCAGGCCGCCCTCAGCTCCTGGCCATATTGCTCGGGAGAGCCGGAGTAGAACAGGGCTGAGTTCTCCTCGTTCTCCACCACCAGGAGGGCAGGACGGTAGCGGTCCAGGACCTGGTCAAGACGCTGGCGGTAGGCGTCCAGGTCCGAGGGCGGCATCGAGGGCGATGGGCCGCCGCCGTTGCGGACGGTGAGGACCAGGCCCAGCCCGCCCTGCAGGGCAGCCTCGCAGGGCGGGCAGCTGCCTTCCCAGCGGTCGAGGAAGATGGCCTCCGGACGCAAGTAGGCGACGCCCAGGTCCTGTGCCACCTGCACCATCGCCTTGGGGCTGCGGGCCAGGGCGGGCGGCAGCATGACCCCGAACGGGTTGGGGGACTGGAGCGCGGGCAGGGGCGGCCGGGATGGGGCGGCCGTGCGGCACGAGCAGGCGGACAGGGCCAGGACCAGGGCCAGGCCTACCGTTGGCAGTAGGGTCCGGGGCTTCACGGGTACGCCTCAGGCCTCCAGGCGGTAGCCCAGGCCCCGCAGGGTGACGATGCGGACTTGCTCGGCGCCGCTGCTGCGCAGCCTCTCCCGCAGGCGGTGGACCAACGAGTCCAGGGCCTGATCGGAGATGCCGCCGGCATCGGCTTCGGGCCACACCCGCCGCACGATCTCCTCCCGGGTGCAGACGCGACCAGCGTTCTCGTAGAGGTAGGCCAGCAGGTCGAACTGCTCCCGCGACAGGGGCGGGAGGAGCTCATGGCCCTTGATGAAGACCCGTCGGCCGGCGAGGTCTACCGTCAGCTCCGAGGGCGGCAGGGGGTGGGGCGGGGGTGCACCCACGGGGCTGGCCGGCCCGGCCGTCGTCTGGGGCCGCAGCCCTGGGCGTGCCCGCCGCGACAGCAGATAGCCCACCGCCGCCAGCAGCAGGGCGGCCACCCCGGACGCGACCGGCACCGTCGGGAAGCCTCGCCCTGAGTCCGGCACCCCCGGGCCGGTAGAGGACGGGTGGTCGCCCCTGTCGCCCACGGTGATGGGCGGCGACGTCCAGAGCAGCGGGCCGCTGCCGACGGTCACCCGCACGGGCCCCGCCTGGGGCACTATTATCTCCGCCCTGGCCACCCCCTCCTTGGTGAGGGCCTGCACGCGCTGGTTCCCCCCGTCGGGCAGGACGAAGGTGAAGGTTACAGGGGTGCCGTCGGGGACGCGGTGACCGTTGCGGGCCAGGAGGGGCGTTGCCAGCTCCACGGAGAGCGGCTCCCCCGGGCGGGGAGGGTCGGGCCGCAACCGCAGCTGCGGCGTCTGGTCCGGGTCGGCCTGGGCCTGTTCCGAGATGCGGTAGAGGGCATAGCTGTCCACCACGTAGTCCACCGGCAGCCGCCCCCGGCCCGCCTCGGCGAAGACGGTGGGGTCGTGGAATAGGACCTTTATGGCCGCCCGCAGATGGTGCTCCGTCTTGCTGTAGAGGGCCACGAACAGGTCGAGGTTGAACAGCTCGCCGGCGTCCAGGTGGTAGGGGGAGCCGAAGGCGAAGACCACCACCTGCTTGCCCCGTAGCTCGGGCAGGGAGCGGACCTGCCTGAGGAAGGTCTTGAGGGCCTCCGAGGCGGGGTATTCCAGAGGGTCCCGCTCCAGGTAGGCCAGCACGATGTAGTCGGCCTCCCTCAGGGCCTCCATCGCCTGAGGCGACTGCCCCCGCAGGGCCCCTGCCAGGTCGCTGAAGCCGATGCTGCGCAGGTTCTCGGGCAGGACCCGCCCCGGATACATCTCCAAGGCCAGGGCGGCCAGCTTCCCCCGTGGCCAATAGGGCGGGTAGCGCCGGGTGGGCGGAGAGCAGGCCGGGTCGTCCCAGCACTCGACGAACAGCACCCGCTGGCCCACGCTGGGGGCCGGCAGGCGCACCCGGAACTCGTCCAGGCCGGCGGGGCGGATGAAGGTCACGGCCCGCAGCGCCAGGGTGTCCATGAGGGCCCGGTCGTCGGCCCGGCCGACGCTGCCCTGGGGCATCGCCGTAACCGCCTGCGGGTCCAGGCCTGGGTAGAGGCGGGCCTTGACCATCAGGACGCGGCGAACGGCGTCGTCCACCCGTTGGCGGACTAGGGGGTCGCCCTCGTAGCGGGATACCAGGTAGGCGATGGTGCTGGGAAGGTCACGCAGGTGCCAGACGGCGGCCAGGGCTAGCAGGTCGTTGCCGGCCAGCAGCGCCTCCTCCATGACGCTGGCGTGCAGGTAGTCGCCGAACTTGCGGCGGGCATAGGCGAGGGCGGCGCCGCTGCCTAGGTCATCGGCAACGATGAGGCCGCCAGCCTGCCGCCAGGAGGCCATCTGGGGCAGGGAGAAGAAGGACTGGAGGCAGGACGGGCTGAAGGTGATGGGGGCATCGGCGGTGCAGCCGGGGACGCCGGCATAGCTCAAGTGGGAGGTCATGATGGCATCGGTCACCCCCGCTTGCCCCGGCGTCCCCTGGGCCACGGCGGCGAAGGGAACCAGGTCCACCTGCTGCAGCTCCTCCAGCGTCTTGCCCACGATGACGGGGATGTCCTCGCTGTCCACCTTGCGGTTGCTGCGGCCGTGGCCGGGAAAGTGCTTGGCCACTGCCGCCAGCCTGCCCTCGGAGCAGGCGTGGAGGCCCTGCACGTAGCGGGAGCCCATCTCCGCCACCCAGAGGGGGTGGCCGCCGAAGACGCGGATACCCTGGTCGCCCTGGCCACCGGACCGGGGCAGGTCCAGCACATCTAGGTCAGGGCCGAAGAGCATGTTGACGCCCACCGCCCGCAGCTCGCGGCCCACGATGCAGCCCACCGCCTCGGCCAGGGAGGGGTCGAAGGTGGCGCCGATGGCCATGGCGCTGGGCACCGGTGTGAAGCCGTTGATGAGGCGGGTGAGGGGACGGCCATCCCCCTCGTGATCCACTGCCACCAGTAGGGGCAGGCAGACCTCCCGCCCGGCCAGGTTGCGGCGGGTCGCCTCGCAGGCCTGACGCTGTAGCTGGGCTACCAGGCCCGCCACCTGGGCGGGGGTATCGACGCCGCCACCGCGAGCGAAGCCGCAGTCGTTAGGGTCGTGCTCGGGGCCGTTGACGATATTGCAGTTCTCCTGGCTTAGGTAGACGCCTCCCACCTTGAGCTCGGACAGCAGGCGGCGGACGTCGGCGGACGCCTCGGCCCCTAGGAAGCCTACCAGGAACAGCTGTCCCACCTTCTCCCGGGCCGTCATGGCGCTCATCAGGGCCGACACCAGCTCCGCATCGAACCCAGGCTGGGCACGGGCGGGGCCGGCGGCCAGCAGCGCTAGCAAGGAGAGGGCCGAAGCGAGTGCTATGCCTTTGAGCACAGGTCAAGTATATCCCCTGCCCATCATCGGCGAGAGGAGCTTGGCGCCGTCGCCGGCGGGCTGCCAGGCGACTGCAAGGATGGCGCAAGGGAAGCGCCATGTTCCGGCCAAGGCTATGCGTCAATCTGGGTGGTGGAGGGCAGTGGGGATGTCGGCCCTGGGCGGGGTGCAGCGGCGGTGGTGGCTGTGGGCTGGACTGGTAGCCCTGGTCGCGGCCCCGGCCCTGCTGGCTGGGGGCAGGTGGCTGGGCGGGGCGGTGGAGGTGGGAGGCGGCAGGGGCATCGGCTCCCTCCCCGGTGGCGGGCCGGCGGCCGAGGGCGTACGCCCTACCCCGCTGGTCCAGCCCACAGCCACCCCTGTCGCCACAGCCGAGGCCACCGCCTCGCCCAGCCCTACGCCCCAACCTCTCGCCCTCGGGCCCGATGGCCCCACCCCTTCCGTCCCCGAGGGGCCATCCCCGGGGCCACCTCCGGCTTGGGGAGACCTGCCGGAGACAGTCGATGCCCCGCCCGCCCTCTTGGCCCTGCGGGACCGCCTGGCAGCGGCCATAGACGACTACCGACAGCGTACCGGGACCGAGGCCGCCATCGCCGTCGTGGATCTGCAGACGGGGGGCCTGGTCTCCGTCAACGGCAACCGGCCTCAGCGCACCGGCTGCACCATCAATCTATTCGCCCTGCTGGCAGTGGTATCGGAGATGGCGGCGGGCCGGGCCTCACCCGATGTACTGGCCCCCAGCATTCGCCTGGGCATCGGCGGCAGCTACCCGCCGGAGGTGAAGCGCATGCTGGAGCTGGCCTTCGGCAGCTACGGACGGGGCCTGCAGCGGGCCCGGGAGCTGATGTCCTCCTTGGGCATCGACCCTACGCGGTTTGACCACGTGCCCTACTACGGCAACGGCACCCGCAACAACTACCTCACGGCCCTGGAGCTGGCGGCCGCCCTGACCAGGCTCTACAGGGGAGAGCTGTTCGACGACCGCTGGTCCGCCTACACCCTGGCCCGGCTGAGGGAGGTGAACCCCGGCCTCAACTACATCGTCCCGGGGCAGTTGCCGAGGCAAGCGATGGTGGCCCACAAGATAGGCTACCACTGGGACTGGGACGGCTGGGTCAATAACGACGCCGGCATCGTGACCTTCGTCGGTGCCGATGGCAGGGCCAAGGCCTACGTAGTGGTCTACATGTCGGAGAAGGCCCCCAGCGAGTATGTCGGTTACTCCTTCGGTGCCCGACTGTCGCGGCTGGTATGGGACCACTTCGTGGCCGAATACGGGCTGGCCCGTTGACTGGCTCAGGCCGAGGGCCGACGGGGCGAGGGACGCCAGCGGACCGGCTGGGGCTGGCCCAGCCGGTTGCGCAGCACGCCGATGCCCGAGACCTCCAGCTCCACCACGTCGCCTGGGCTCAGGAATCGGCCCAGTTCCAGGCCGCAGCCCCGGCCCACGGTGCCCGAGCCGATGAGGTCACCAGGGTGCAGCTCCTCGCCCCAGGAGATGTAGGCCAGGAGCTCCTCAGGCCGCCACATGATGGCGCCCGAGGACCCCCGCGACCACTCCTGGCCATTGACGCGGGCCACCATCTCCAGGGCCATGATGTCCAGCTCGTCGACGGTGACGATCCAGGGGCCCACGGCGGTGGCGAAGTCCTTGCCCTTGGCCGGCCCCAGGTTGCCTCCCATCTCCTGCCCCTGGATGTCGCGGGCGCTGAAGTCGTTGAAGATGGTGACGCCGAAGATCAGGTCCCGCGCCTCATCGGGCGTCAGGTCGCGTCCGCGGCGTCCCACCACGAAGCCCAGCTCCAGCTCGTAGTCCATGGCCTGGGTGTAGCCCGGCCACGGCACCTCCCACTCGTGGCCGATGAGGCTGAGGGGGTTCCCCTTGTAGTAGATGGGCAGCTGATAGAAGACAGCGGGCACGGGACGGCCCAGCCGCGCTGACGCGTTGACCATGTGCTCCTCGAAGGCCAGGCAGTCCCGCATCACCGGCGGGTCGACAGCCGGCAACCAGTGCAGGCCCTCCAAGGGGAGGGAGGCATCGCCGCGGTCGGCGTCCGCCGCCCGCCGTGCCGCCTCCGGGAACTCGTCGCCCAGGGCAAGGGCTCCCGTCATGCTGCCCGGGAAGAGCGCCCGGGCCAGGCGACGGGCGGCCTCGGGGGCGGCCCCGCGCCGCTCCAGGCGCAGCCGCTCGGCGGTGGCCAGGTCGATAGCCCTGCCCTGCTCCGGCAGGACCAGGACCAGGCGGGCCTCGGGGCCGTCGGGGCCCCGGAGGGAGATGCGTCCCAGCCTCATGCCAGGCTACTCAGGGGGCCACCCAGGTATTGCTGCATCTTGGCGGCCACCTCGGCCATGTTGAGGGGGTGACAGGGCGGCTCCCCCCTCAGCTCGGAAAAGGCGCGGGCCAGGTTGCCCACGATGCGTTCCCTCTCCCCCCAATTGGCGTAGGGGCCCAGGTCTATCTGGCGGGCCGCCTGCAGGGGATCGGTGACGCCAGCGGCAAAGGCCTCCCTGGCCCGGTCCTGGACGAAGCGCAGGTAGCCCTCCACCTCGTCGAAGGCCTCCGGCCCACAGACGGGGCCGTGGCCGGGGACCACCACCTCCGGCCCCAGCGCCCGCAGCCTGTCGAGGGCCTGGAAGTAGTGGCCGATGCAGCCCTCCAGCACGAAGGGGGTGCAGCCCTTGAAGACGACGTCGCCGGTGAAGAGCAGCCTTCGCTCCGGCACCCACACCACCACGTCGTTGCTGGTGTGGGCCGGCCCCACGTAGATCAGCTCCAGCCGCAGGTCGTCAGCCCAGAGGGTGAGGCCCTCCTGGAAGGTGACGAAGGGCGGGTCCACCTCCAGGTCCCCCCACTCTACCCCCTGCACCAGGGCCGTGACCCGCAGCCCGACCTCCAACACCTGTCGTCGACACAGCTCGTGGGCGATGATGGCTGCCCCCGGAAAGCGGTAGTTGCCGAAGGTGTGGTCGCCATGGTGGTGGGTGTTGACCAGGGCCCGCACCGGCGCCCGGCTGACGCGGCCGATGACCTCCAACAAGCCCTCGGTGCGGGCGGCCGTCGCGCAGGCGTCCACGACTATGACGCCTCTCCGCCCGACGATGAAGCCAGCATTGTTGAGGAACCAACTCCAGTCGGGTTGAAGGTAGGCATAGATGCCGGGGGAGACCTCCTGTAGCTGTGGCGTCGGTGCCCCAGCGTGGCCCTCGCTGCTCATCCCTCCCTCCGCCGGCGGCAAAGGGACCTCGGCCTGCCGCCGCCCCCATTATAGCTGCCTGCGGCCAAGCGCTTTCCCTCGCTGGCCGAGGTGATGGCTGCAGCATCTACCTGGGGCAGGCGTGAGGCGGTGCCTAGTCCACCCTCTCCCAGTGGGGGAGGAGCAGGGTCTCACCCGTCTCCTCGTCGTGCACTGGCACGAACACCGCCCGCACCCGCTGACCGATGGCGATCTCCTCGGGCTGGCAGTTGACTACGTTGCCCACGATGCGCACCTGCGGGAAGTCGTCCAGCTGGACCAGGACGATGTTGAAGGGGACGACCCCCTGTAGCACCGGGGCCGGGGCGTAGTGCTGAATGGCATAGCTATAGATGACCCCCGTCCCCTGACTGGCAACGTAGTCGAACTCGCTGCCCAGGCAGCGGTGGCAGACCTCCTCGGGCGGGTGCTGCACTGTGCCGCAGGCCGCGCAGCGCTGCAGCATGATGCGCCCGCTGGTGAAGAAGGGCCGGTTGAGGGGCGTAATGGCCGGCAGGGGCCAGCTCTCCGGCAGGTAACGCTTCATGCCTTTCCCCCTCCGTCGGGTATGGTTCCGGTCCACGGCCCTGACTACCGCTCCGCCGACAGAACGGCCGCGCTGGCCGGCAGGGCCCCCGGCCCGGCCACCACCAGACTGTAATACACGTTATCTACTTGTGAGGTGGACTCGCCCCGGATCTGGCGGACGGCCTCGTTGACCAGCTCGAAGCCGTGGATGTAGGCCTCGGCCAGGTTGCCGCCGCTAGTGTTGATGGGCAGCCGGCCACTGGGCCAGCGGATGTTGCCTGCCAGCAGCCACCCCTCCACCTCGTCAGGGTCGGCGAAGCCCAGCTCGCATATGGCCATCACCACCATACCGGTGAAGTTCTCGTAGAACTGGGCTACCTGGACGTCCTGGGGGCCGATGCCGGCCCGGGACCACAGCTGCCGGGCCACCACCCGCAGGTGAGCGGTGGGGAACTCGGGGTCGTTGTAGCCGGCACCGAAGGCGCCCCCGGCTGCCCCCCGGTACTCCATGCCCTGGGCGGCGGCCCATATATAGGCCGGCCTCTTGGGGTGGTCGCGGGCGCGGTCGGCGGAGGTGACGATGACCGCCGCTGCCCCGTCGCTCTCCTGGCAGCAATCGTACAGGCGGAAGGGCTCCACTATCCAGCGCGACCGCAGGTATTCCTCCTTGGTCAGGGGCCGGCCGTAGCGGACGGCACGGGGATTGCGCTGGGCGTTGTCGTATGAGACCAGGGCGATCTCGGCCAGGGCGTCCTGGGTGATGCCGTGCTCGTGCATGAACCGCCTGGCGATGATGGCATACCAGGTGGCCGGGGCCACCACGCCGAAGGGTATGCGGAAGGCCTCATGCCCCTCGGCCCGCATCCGGCCCCGCTCCCGGGCCTGGCCGAAGCGGCCGAACTGGCCCTGGGCCAGGCCGCGGTAGCAGACCACGTAGTTGGCGTAGCCAGCGGTGACGGCCGCGTCGGCCACCGCCAAAGCCCCCGCCACCCCGTTGCCGCCCCCGTCCCAGGCCAGGCCGGAGAACCGCAGCTCGCGGACGCCGAGGGCTGTGGCCAGCCGGGTGGGAATGTTGCGGTCGTTGGCGTAGGACACGAAGCCGTCTATGTCCTGCACGCTGATGCCGGCATCCTCGGCGGCCCTCCTGATGGCCGTGCAGGTGAGCTGGAACTCGCTCTCGGTGGCCGCCCCGGCCTTGTAGTAAGGGGACTCCCCTATCCCCACTATGGCCGAAGTTCCGCGCATGGTCGTCTTCCTCCCTGCGCCGGCAAGGCGCTGCTGGTATGTCCCGCTGCTGCTGACAGGGAACAGCACCAAGGGCCGAGCAGTCTCGGCCCTAATGAGGGATGATGACAAGGGAACACCGACGGCAGCCTGCGTTGGTCTTGCCCCTATTTTGCCCTGTCCTGGCCGCCCTTTGTCAATCGAACGCGCTGTCTGGGGGCCCCCTTGTAAGGGTTACACGTTTTCGTGTAAAATTCGACCGTCATGTCGGAGAAGGGACCCCTGTGGGACGCCCAGCAGGTGCGGCGACTGCGCCGCTTCCTGGGCCTCAGCCAGGCCCAGCTGGCCCGCGAGCTGGGGGTCCGTCAGCAGACCGTCAGCGACTGGGAGACGGCGCGCTACCGGCCCCGGGGCGCCTCCGCCCGCCTGCTGACGCTGGTGGCAGAGCGGGCCGGGTTCGTCTACGGGCTGGGGGCCGGAGATGAGCAGGAGCGGGCTGGCGCCTGAGGGGGCCGGGGCCGGCGAGAGGTGGCTGGCCCGCCTGTGGCAGGACGCCTCCCTCCCCCCGGCCGCCCTGCGGACCCGCGACGGGCGGCACCTACGGGTGGTATTCCGCGGCCTGCCCAACGCCGGGCCGGGGCCCGACTTCCGCCACGCCATCATCGCCACCGAGGAGGGCCTCCTGCGGGGGGACGTGGAGGTCCACGTCCTGGCCAGCGACTTCCGTCGCCATCGCCACCACCTGGACCCGGCCTACGACGGCCTGGCCCTGCATGTCGTCCTGTGGGACGACGAGGGCCGGGACACGGTGCTGGCCTGCGGCAGGCGCGTGCCGGTGGTGGCCGTGGGGCCCCACCTGGAGGCGCCACGCCCGCCTGCCTGGCGGGAGCCTTGCCGCACCTCCCTGGAGCGTTTGGGGGCCAGGGAGGCGGCCCGCCGCCTGGACAAAATGGGAGAGATGCGGTTGCGCCAGAAGGCCCATCGCCTGCGGGCAGAGATGGCTGCCTTGGGACGGGAGGAGGCCCTTTACCGCGCCCTGGCGGAGGCCTGCGGCTATGGGGGCAATGAGGTGGCCTTCGCTGCCGTGGCGCGGGCGCTGCCCTGGTCCGCCCTGCGCCCCCGGCTAGTGGGCGCGGCGGCCACCGATGCCCCGTCGCTGGCCCTGCGCCTCCTGTCGGCCCATGTGCCTACAGGGGAGCAGGGCCGGCAGCGGTGCGGGCGGCCGGCCAATGCCCTCCACCGGCGGCTGGGGGCCTGGGCCGGTCTCCTGGCCGGCCTGGCCGGGGCTGGCCTGACGGCCACCCTCCTGCCGCCGGTCAGGGCAGCCGATCCCCGGCGACTGCTGAGGGCGCTGCTGGTGCGGGGGCCGTGGGGGAGCATTGGCCGGGAGAGGGCGGTGGAGATGGCCGTCAACGCCGTGCTGCCCTTCGCCCTCGCCCTGGCCGAGGAGGCCCGGCAGCGGGACCTGGAGAGGGCCGTCCTGCGCACCTACCGCTCCCTGCCGCGGCCCGGGGCCTACGGCTGTACCCGCCACCTGGACGAGGCCCTGGCCGGGGAGGTCTGGGTCGGCGCTCAGCGGCAGCAAGGGATGCTCTATCTCTACCGGCACTACTGCAGCCAGGGCGGGTGCGGCCGCTGCCCCCTCTCCTAGCCATGGCTGGGGAAGAGAAGAAAGGGCGCCGGCGCAAGGCCCCCTTTCGGGCCGGCGTGGTGGCCATCCTGGGGCGACCCAACGTAGGCAAGTCCACCCTCCTCAACCAGCTCCTGCAGTTCAAGGTCTCGGCCGTGGCCCCCAGGCCCCAGACCACCCGCGAGAACATCAAGGGGATCCTCACTGGCCCCGATTACCAGGTAGTCCTGCTGGACACCCCCGGCTACCTCGGCCGCCCCGCCCACCTGTTGGACCAGCAGATGGTCCGCCTGGCCCGCGATGCCCTGCTGGAGTCGGACCTGGTGGTGCTGATGGTCGAGCCGCGGCCCCCCGGCGATATCGAGGAGGCCCTCATGGGGCTGCTGGCGCAAGAGGGGAAGGCGGCCATCCTGGCCATCAACAAGGTGGACACGCTGCGCAACAAGGCCGAGCTGCTGCCGGTGATGGACGAATACGCCCGCCGACACCCCTTTCGGGAGATAGTGCCCATCAGCGCCCTCCAGGCCGACGGGGTGGACCTGCTGTTACGGCTCATGGTGCGGCACCTGCCGGAGGGGCCACCCCTTTACCCCCCCGACGAGGTGACCGACCGCAGCGAGCGGGCCCTGGCCGCCGACATCGTGCGGGAGGAGGTCTACCACCTCTACCGCCAGGAGGTGCCCTATGCCGTGGCGGTGGCCATCGACGAGTTCCGGGAGGCGGACCCAGAGCACGGGGGGAAGGACTACATCCGTGCCCTGGTGTTCGTTGAGCGCCAGGGACAGAAGGGCATCCTCATCGGCAGGGGCGGACGGGCACTGAAAGAGGTGGGCACCCGTGCCCGCCAGCAACTGGAGCTGCTGCTGGGGCGCCCCGTCTACCTGGAGCTGTGGGTGAAGGTGAGGCCGGGCTGGCGCAAAGACCCCCAGTTCCTGCGCTGGCTGCAGGAGACCAACCGCTGAGGTCGGAGGACGGCCGGCCCCTTCTCTCCCGGTTGCCAGACAGTCCGTTTACACATGGGCTTGTCTTGCAAATAGCGGTGCTAGCTGAGGGTGGCAGGGATGGGGGGCCGGGGCAGGAGCGGGGGCAACAAGAGGCGCAGCAGCAGCCGTAGGTTGTAGGCGGTGGCCTCCAGATAGGCCCGCTTCTGGGCCATG
>DATLZD010000036.1:0-23142 GCA_035574155.1 Dehalococcoidia bacterium
CATGGCCCAGAAGCGGGCCTATCTGGAGGCCACCGCCTACAACCTACGGCTGCTGCTGCGCCTCTTGTTGCCCCCGCTCCTGCCCCGGCCCCCCATCCCTGCCACCCTCAGCTAGCACCGCTATTTGCAAGACAAGCCCATCTCAGCTTGACCAGTGGTGGGGTGGCTGCCTAATATAGAGCGGCCGTGAGTTCCCCCGCCGACGCCCTTCTCGGCCTAGCTGGCAAGTCGGCCATCGTCACCGGGGCCGGCTCGGGCATCGGCAAGAGCACAGCGCTGCTCCTGTCCCGGCTGGGATGCCACGTCTGCATCGTGGAGGTGGACCCCGAGAGGGCCGAGGCCGTGGCGGCGGAGGCCCGCCTCTCGGGACGGGGGGCCGTGACCGTCGTGGGTGACGCAACCCAGGAGGAGACGGCCCAGCAGGCGGTGGCAGCCGCTGTGGACCGGTTCGGTCGGCTGGACGTCCTGGTGAACAACGTGGGGGGCATGCGGCCCAGCCCCCTTCTGGAGATGAGCGCCCGCTCATGGTCGCGGGTGCTGGACATCAACCTGCGCTCGGCCTTTCTCTTCAGCCAGGCGGCCGGCCGGGTGATGGTCCAGGGAGCGGGGGGGGCCATTGTCAATGTGGCCTCGGTGGCGGGCATGGTCCCCGCCCCCCACTCGTGCCACTACGCAGCGGCCAAGGCGGGCCTCATGGCCATGACGCGCACCCTAGCCCTGGAGTGGGCACCCAAGGTCCGGGTCAACGCCGTGGCCCCCGACCTGGTGCTCACCGAGGCGGTCAGGGCCTGGTTCCCCCAACGGGTGCTCCGTCGGCTGCGACGGCGGGCGCCGCTGGGGCGCCTGGCCGAGCCCGAGGACGTGGCCAAGGTCATCGCTTTCCTGGCCTCGGACCTGGCCTCCTACGTCACCGGCCAGACGATAGTGGTGGACGGCGGCAGCCTGCACAGCGACCGCTGGGCCTATGTCCCGGGGGCTACCTAGGGGTCAGGACCTGGGCAGGCCCAGGCCCCGCGTCGCGATGATGAGCCGCTGGACCTCGGACGTGCCGGCGATGATGGTGGTGGGGACCGAGGCCATCAGATAATAGGGCGCCCGCCCCCCCAGCACCGAGCCCTTCCCGGCCGTCCCCAGCCCCCAAAGCCCCAGGATGGCACAGGCCACGTGGGTGAAGCGCTGGAACGACTCACTGACGAACAGCTTACAGACCGAGGCCTCCAAGTCCATGGGCAGCCCCCTGGCGGCCATGTCCACCACTCTCAGGTTCAGGAGGCGGCCCACCTCCAGCTCCACCTCGGCCTGGGCCAGCGCCTGGCGGACGGAGGCAGGGACCCTCCCGCGCCCGTAGCGGGACTGGAGAAGGGCACGCAGGTCGTCCAGCAGGCGACGGAACTGGCCGATGACGACGGCGTCGCCCCTCTCGTGCTGCAGGAGGGTGGTGGCATAGACCCAGCCCCTGTTCTCCTCGCCCACCAGGTTCTCGACCGGCACCTCCACGTCCTCGAAGAAGACCTGGTTGAGCATGTGGGCCCCGGTCATGTCCACGATGGGGCTGATGGTGATGCCCGGGGCAGCGGCGGGCACCAGGAAGAGGCTCAGGCCCCTGCCCCGCGACTCCGGGGGGCCGGTGCGGGCCAGGAGGATGATCCACTCCGCCCGATGGGCCATGCTGGTCCATATCTTCTGGCCGTTGATGACATAGCGCCCGTCCCGCCGACGGGCGCTGGTCTGGAGGGAGGTCAGGTCCGAGCCGGCCTGGGGCTCGCTGAAGCCCTGGGACCAGATAGTGCCCTCACGGGCGATGCGGGGCAGGTGCTGCCGTTTCTGGTCCTCGCTGCCGTAGAGCAGCAGGACAGGGCCCACCAGGTCAACGGCGATGGTGGTGAGGCGGGGCGCCAGGTGATAGCCCAGCTCCTCCAGCAGGGCATAGTGGGCATGGGGCCCCATCCCGCGGCCCCCGTATTCTGGGGGGAAGGAGGGCGCCAGCAGCCCCCGCGCCGCCAGCGCCCGGTCCAGCTCCCGGGCCAGCTCCATATGCTCGGGCAGCACGTCCATAGGCAGAAGGCCCGATCCCTGCCAGTCGGCAGGCAGGACCGACGAGAGGACGGAGCGCACCTCCGCCCTGACGGCCTCCATCTCCTGCGTGGCGCGAAAGTCCATGAGGCCCCCTAACCCTCGGCCGGTCGGAAGACCGGCAGCGTGATCTCGGCGTCCACCTCCAGGAAGTCCACCTGTAGCGGCATGCCGAACTGGTAGCGCTCCACGGGCACCCCCACCAGGTTGGTGACCATCCGCGGCCCCTCCTCCAATTGGACCACCGCCACGGGCCAGGGCAGCCGCTCCATGAAGAAAGGCAAATGGGGTGCATGGGCGACGGTCCAGGAGTAGAGGGTGGCCCGGCCGCTGGCCCGCTCCCAGGTGAACTCCGGGGAGCCGCAGTAGCCGCAGCCGTGCTCGGGCGGGAAGCGGAAGCGGTGACAGCGGCTGCAGCGCTGGAGCAGCAACACCCGGTCCCTGGCGCCGGCCCAGAAGGGCTCCGTGAGAGGGCTCACCTCCGGCAGAGGTCGCTGGGCCTGACTCAGCTCGCTCATGGTGCCCCCTACTCTCGCGTCAGGATGACAGCGCTGGAGGGCACGATGGGCGCCGCCGCCACCAGGGCCACCCGCGCGCCGGCCACCTGGCAATAGGCCTCGCCCCTCAGCTGCCGCACCGCCTCCAGGACGTGGTTGAAGCCGTGGATGTAGGCCTCCGACAGGCTGCCGCCGTGGGTGTTGACGGGGAGGTCGCCCTCGGGCCAGCGGGTCCGCCCTTCCCTCACCAGGGCCGCCGCCTCTCCGCGCCGGCAGAAGCCATAGCACTCCAGTTGCCACAGGACAAGGGGAGTGAAGACGTCATAGAGCAGGGCCACGTCGATATCCCCGGGCCCCAGCCCTGCCGACCTGTAGACCTCCTGGGCAGTGTAGCGCGCTGGGAAGTCGAAGGGGTCGTCCTGGTACAGGAGGCCACCCATCATGTAGTGGCGCTTTCCCATCCCCTGGGCCACCCCCGTCACCAGGACAGGCCGGTGGCGCAGGTCCCGGGCGCGCTGGGCCGTGGTGAGCACCACCGCGCAGGCGCCGTCGCTCTCCATGGAGCAGTCCAGCAGGTGCAGGGGATCGGCGACGACACGCGAGCGCAGGACGTCGTCCACGGTGATGGGGTCGCGAAAGGTGGCGTGGGGATTATGGGAGGCGTGAAAGCGCTGCACCACCGCCACCGTAGCCAGGTCTTCCGGGGTGACGCCGTATTCCCACATGTAGCGTCGGGCCAGGGCCGCTATCTGCTGCACGGGGCTGGCCAGCCCGTAGGGGACCTCGAAGGCGGCCACGCCCGGGACACGGGACCCGACGCGGGCCCAGGGCCGCCCCCCCGAGCCACGGTTGCGGGCCCTGATGGCCAGGGCCACGCTGGCCATACCGGTGGCGATGGCCAGGGCCGCCAGCACGATGGGGGCGCAGGCGCCTCCGCCGCCGTAGCCAGCGGCGCCCCAGGACCGCAGTCGGGGTATGCCCAGGTTGCGGGCGATCTCCAGCTCGCTGTTGCCCTCCTCGCCGGGCGTCTCCACCTTGAAGATGGCGTCCACATCGGCCGGCGAGAGGCCGGCGTCCTCCAGGGCCAGCCGCGATGCCTCCAGGGCGTTCTCCAGTTCCGACTTGCCCAGGTTCTTGGCGAAGCGCGTGGAGCCGATGCCCACGATGGCCGCCCTGTTCCTGACGGTCTCGGTCATCTCTGCCCTCCCTCCCAGGCCTCCACCACACCCCTCTGGAGCAGGGCCGAGACCTCCTCGTCGCTGTAGCCCAGCTCCCGCAGTATGGGGACGGTGTGGCCCCCCAGGGGCTCCCAGGGGCCGAAGGCCAGTCGGTCGTGAGAGAAGCGCCAGTAGGCACCGTGGCGCCTGTACCGGCCGTGCACCGGCGATACCACGTCCACGCTGTAGCCGAGGGACAGCATGCGCTCGTCCTCCATGAAGAACCGACCGGGGTCCCGTTCCTCGACGGCCACCAGGGGCACATCGGCCGCGGCGGCCGCTTCCTCCCACTCGCGGGCGCTGCGGCCCAAGAAGAGGGACTCCAGCTCCTGGGCCAGGGAGTCGGCGCCTGTGCCCCACGCCTCGTCCCAGCGGTCCACCAGGTCCTGCCTGCCCACCAGGGAGCAGAAGGCCGACCACTCGGAGGGCTGGACGCAGGCCAGGAACACCCAGCCCTGGCCGGCCCGATACAGGCGATAGAGGGGCCCCAGGCCCAGCACCTGCTCGTCCACCGGCCGCCCCGCGGGCCGGCCGGGGAAGACGATGGCCTCGTCCGAGTTGGCATAGATGTTGGAGGCCACCATGGTGGTGACGACGTAGTAGCCGCGGCGGTGGCGGTCCCGCAGGTAGAGGGCCACCAGCACCGCCGCTGCCGTCCCAAGGGACGCGATGGGGTCGGCGTTGCCCTCGGCCGCCTTGATGAGGCGCCAAGCCTCCCTCTTCAGGTCTTCCAGGTCGAGGCCCCCGATGTCCCTGGGCGGGTGGCCCGCACCGGCCTGACGGGCCTGGTTGCCGGCCAGGGCCGCGATGGTCGCATGGAAGGCCGGCTTGCCGGCATCGGGGCCGGAGTCGCCGTAGGCCGAGGCATTGACGTAGACCAGCTCGGGATTGAGGCGGCGACAGGTCTCGTAGTCGATGCCCAGCTTGCGGGGCACGTCGGCACGGAAGTTGTGGACCAGGACGTCGGCCCGTCGCACCAGGCGGTGCACGATCTCGCGCCCCTCGGGGGTGGTCAGATCCACGGCTAGGCTCTCCTTGCCCTGGGTCATGGGGAAGGCCAGAAGGCCCGCCGTCGAGAAGCGGCTCAGGTCCCCGCCCACGGGCTCTATCTTGATGACCCTCGCCCCCAGGGTGGCCAGCATGGACACGGCCAGGGGGCCGGCGATCCAGGACGAGAAGTCGAGGACGGTCACCCCCGATAGGGGACAGCCATCGGTGCCACCCTGGGAGCCGGCCGCCACGGGCGGCGGCTGCCGGGACGGGAGGGAGAGCCCGTGAGTGTGCTCCCCCAGGAGGGGGGCACGGTGGAAGCTGGTGGGCTGGCCCCCGTCCAGGGCGAAGAGGGGGCCCGGCTGCAGGGTCTCTTCCCCTCGCAGTCCCGGCACGGCGACGAAGTGGCCGTTGTGCAGGACCTGCCGGTGCAGGTGGGACTCCCAGGGGAATCGGACCTCCTCCCAGGCCAGATCCCGCCGCTGGTCGAAGATGTCCCGCCACTCGTCCAGGGTCTTCTGCCGCACCCTCTCCAGGACCCGCTCCCACAGGTGTTCGGCGTCCTCCTCGGTGAAGACGGCCGGCAGCTTGGCGAAGCGCTCCTCGCCGTAGAGGTGTAACAGGTCCAGCGCCTCCATCAGCGACACGCAGAGGCGGTCCGTGGTGTTGGCGAACTGGACCCAACGGCCGTCCCTGGTGACGGCCGTCAGGAAGTTGGGGCGGGGCACCCGCACCCGCGGCCGGTGGATGCGGGTGGGGTCGTAGTGACCTGGGGGCGCCCCCTGTGCAGGCTGCACCCTCTGGCCCAGCAGGGCCTGGCGCAGCAACTGGGCGGACCCGCCCACCTGTTGCAGCTCCTCCCGTTTCAGCTGCCAGCCGATCCACAGCACCATATCGAAGGGCATGAGGGCACCCAGGAGGGAGACCTCCACCTTCTGGCCCTGGCCAGTCCGCTGGCGCTTGTGCAGGGCGGCCATGACCCCCTGGAGGGCCAGCATGGCGGCGGAGTAGGACGCGCAGGGCACGGCCGCATAGCCCGGGCCGGGCCGGTCGGCGATGCCCTCGAACTCCATCATGCGGCCGCTCTTGGCGGCCACCAGCGCCTCATAGCCCTTCAGGCGCTGCCAATCGCCGTCCTCGCCGAAGCCCGTGATGGAGGCATAGACCACAGCCTCGTTGAGGGCGCGGCAGTCCCCGTAGCCGATGCCCAGACGCTCAGCCACCCCCGGCCGGAAGGAGACCACCACCACGTCGGCCCCCCTCACCAGCTCATGGGCGCGCCGGCGCCCTTCCTCGGACTTGAGATCCAGGATGACGCCCTTCTTGCCCCGGTTCCAGGTCTGGAAGGCGGGGAGGCGGCGGGCGGGGTCGCCCCAGGGCGGCTCGACCTTGATGACCTCCGCGCCCAGGTCGGCCATGACCATGGTGGCCAGCGGGCCGGCCATCCAGGTGGAGAAGTCGACGACCACCAGCCCGCTCAGGGGTCCGCCGGTCATGGTGCTCCCTCCCACCCCCTTGCGGTCGGCCTCTCAGTCGGCAGGCAGCTCAAGGGTGGCCTCGCAGAGGCTGGCGACGCCGTGCTCGGTCATGATGCTGATATCCACGTCCACCAGGTGGCGGCCGTCCTGCACATACTTGCGGGAGACCTTGCCAGTGAGACGCATCTCGTCGCCCGCGCAGATGTTGTCGCGCATGGCCAGGGCTATCCTGCGCACGGTGGCCTCCGGTCCCGCCCAGTCGGTCAGCAGGCGGCTCACCATCCCCATCTGGAAGGGGGTGTTGACGAAGATGTTCCGCGTCCGGGAGCGGGCGGTGGCATAGTGGGGGTCCGAGTGCTGGGGCGAAAAGTCGCGCGTGGCCGAGGCAGCGTAGACGCAGCGGAGGAAGGTGATGGGCATGAACAGGCCCGGCAGCTCCTGGCCCTCGTGGACGTCCCGCCACCTCAGGCCCCTGCGCGGGGGAGGGTGGTAGCCGGTGCGGCCTCCCTGGATGGCCTCCTCCACGGCCGGGCTCCAGCCGCCCTCGGGCTGCTGGTCCGCCGGCCCGTCCTGGTCGTGACCGTAGCCGAAGGCCGTCAACTGCTCGGTGGCCACCAGCTGGCCATCGCCGTTCCAGAACCGGCGCTCGACCACCCAGAACCGCCCCTCCCCCAGGCGCGTCTGCTTGAGGGGGGAGACGCTCACCAGCCTCTGGCTGATGCGCAGCCTCTCGCCCACCTCCACGGGGCGGTGGAACTCCATGTCGATGCGGGAGATGATGCCCACCGGCAGCCCCAGGGCCTCCTTGACGTCGTAGTGGACATGTCGTCTGGGAATGCCTTCCGGCGGCGGCCAGGGCCAGCGAAAGGGCATGGCGAAGGTGGTCATGAGGGAGGCCGGCGGCGCCACAGGCCCCCGGAAGGAGCGGCTGCGGGCGTAATCCGCGTCCAGGTAGAGGGGGTTAGCGTCCTCGAACGTCTCGCACCAGTGGCGGATGAGGTACTCGTTGACCTCCAACGGGGCAGGCTGCGGGTCCGACTCGACGAAGAGGGGCAGGAGGCGGGCGGCCCGTTCGGGGCCGATGTCATCGGGCAGCTCCGGTCGCTCTTCTCGGGTCATGCCTCACCCTCCCAAATGGCTTGGGGGACCCTGGCCCCCCGACCGAGGCGGCGTGCCCCCTAGGACAACAGGGACGCGGCCAGCTCCTCCGACCAGTAGCGTGGCCCCCCCATGGAGAGCTGCAGCTGCTTGCCCCGGCGCAGGAACAGGGTGATGTCCACGTCCTCGATGTAGCCCAGCCCGCCGTGGACCTGGGCGGCGATGAAGGTGGCGGCCTTGACGGCCTCCCCGGCCGCCAGCTTGGCCTTGGCCACCACGGCGTCCACCTCGTCCTCGGGCAGGTCGTTGTCGATGCACCAGGCGGCGTAAAAGGTGAGGGTATCGGCCGCCACGATCTGGGTCACCGTCTCGGCCAGGTAGTGCTGGACGGCCTGGAAGGAGCCGATGGGCCGTCCGAACTGGACCCTCTGCTTGGCGTATTCGACCCCCAAGGCATGGGCCTTCTCGGCCACCCCTATCATGTAGCCGCAACTGGCCACCACCGCCCGGCGCAGGACGGGGCGCAGCAGCCGCCAGCCTTCGCCCTCCCCACCCAGGAGCCGCTCCCGCGGCACCCGCACGCCCCGGAAGGTGACGCGGTGCTGGGGGTCCCGGGCCGAGGTGCGCTGGCGGCTGACCTCCAGCCCTGGGGAGGCAGCGTCCACCAGGAACAGCGAGAGGCCGTCGGCAGGTGCTCCCTCGCCCGTGCGGGCCACCACCAGCAGGAGATCGGCGGCGGTGGCGAACTCCACGAACCGCTTGGTGCCGTCGATGACGAAGCCGTCCTCGGTGGGGACGGCGCGGGCCTCCACCTCCCGGTAATCGTAGTATTGACCGCGCTCCAGGAAGGCGAAGGCGACGATGAGGCTGCCCTCCATGATGCGCGCCAGGAGGGCGTCCCTCTGGACGAAGCCCTCGGCGCTGGCCACTAGGCCGCCGGCCACCACCACGGTGGGGATGTAGGGCACCGGACACAAGGCGCGGCCCAGCTCCTTGGCCAGGACCACCAGGTCCTGCAGGCCGAGGCCGGCCCCGCCCCGCTCCTGGGGTATGGGCAGGCCCAGCCAGCCCAGCCGGGCCATCTCGCTCCAAAGGTCATGGGGCAGGCCGGGATCGCTGTTCTCCAGTTGGCGGACCAGGGATAGGGGGCACCTGTCCTCTAGGAACCGCCTGGCGCTGGCCTGGAGCTGCCGCTGGAGCTCGGACAGTTCGATATCCATGGCCTCCCTCACTCGGTCAGTTGTGCGGGGGCAGGGCCGCAGGTGGCTCAGGAGCCACTGGGCAGCCCCAGCAGCCGCTTGGCGATGAGGTTCTTGGCGATGTCCACCCCCGCAGCGGCGACCCGCATGTGCCCCACGAACAGGTAGTCGTCCAGCACCTGGCCGCCCAGGGGCGCCTCTTCATCGCCGGCAGCCAGGTAGCCGGGGGTCCCCATCAGGTCCAGGGTGGCGTCGGCCAGCTCCGTCTCCACCACGGCGCCCCACATCTTGTTCATGGCCGCCTCCACCGCCGCCACGTTCTCGGGGTTGACTGCGGTGCAGATGCAGCGGATCTCCAGCATACGCGCCATCTCCACCAGGACGGCCAGCCGCGCGACCAGGCGGCGGACGCCCGGGTCATCGGCCAGGCGGCGGCCGTCTACCTGGGCGGCCTTGACCCACTCCACGAGACGCCGGAACTTCTGCTCGGTGGGCACCGTGGAGGTGAGGGTGAAACGCTCGAAGTTCAGGGCCTCCATGACGTAATACCAGCCCTGGTTCAGCTCCCCCACCAGGTACTTCTTGGGCACCCGCACGTTGTCGAAGTAGACCTCGTTGGTGCGCTCGCCGATGATGGTCCACATGGGGGTGACGGTGATGCCCGGCAGGGAGGCGTCGATGATGAGGAGGCTGATGCCCCTGTGCTTGGGCTGGGCCGTCGGGTCGGTGCGCACCGCCGCCCAGTAGTAGTCAGCGAAGTGGGCCGAGGTGATGAACCGCTTGGTGCCCGTCACCACGAACTCGTCCCCCTCCAGCACGGCCCGGCACTGGAGGTTGGCCAGGTCGGAGCCGGCCTCGGGCTCGGTGTAGGCGATGGCCCACTGGATCTCGTTGCGGAAGATGCGGGGCAGGAACTCCTTCTTCAGCTCCTCGGAGCCGTGACGGAGTATGACGTTGGCGATGATGCCCACGTTCTTGCCCACGATGGGCGCCTGGGCCCGCAGCAGCTCCTGGTTGAGGATGTAGGGGGCGAACCTGAGGCCTTCGCCGGCCCCGCCGTACTCGCTGGGGAAGCCTAGGCCCAGCCAGCCCCTTTCGGCCAGCTTGTCGCCGAAGCGCTGCCGCTCCGGCGTGTCCAACAGGCCGAAGCGGGTCCTGACCTCGTCGGTGAGGGCCTCGTCCAGGAAGCGCCGCACCTCCTGCCTAAAGGCCTCCTCCTCCGGGCTGAACCGAAAGTCCATGGGACGCCTCCTCGCTCGTGCGAGACCCATTATACAGGGCGAGGGCGCATAGGCAAACACGTTGTTCGCCTCCGCCGGGAGGGTCCCCCTTTGGCCCCTTTTGCCTAGGACCGTCAGCCTTGGCACAGGGGCGCGGTTGACCCAAGGGGGGGATTGTGATAGAAGTGGCAAGCGGGGGGCCGGCCTCCCCCACTCCCTGCCAGGTGGTGGCCCATGGAATATGTGCAGCTAGTGCTGGCCCAGCTCCCGGCCGACAAGCTGGACGAGGCCTTGCGGCCCGGCGGCCTCCTGGACCGTCTGGACGAGCACCGCAACCACCTCGTCCACCAGGCCGGCTTTCAGGACATGCGGGTGGTGCGCTCCATCAACCGGCAGGGCAACGTGCAGCTGGTGGTGGAGACCCGCTGGGCCGACGACCAGAGCCTCATCGACTACGAGACGGGGGAGCCGACCGTCGTCTCCATACTGGAGCAGCACCGGGACCTGCTGGTGCCGGGCTCCCTGCAGGTCATCGACATGGAGGCCCTGCGCAGCGAGGAGTGGTGGCGGCGGTTCGAAGCGGAGCAGCAGGTCCGGGAGCGGACCGCCTTCCCCTTCCTGGTGCCCGCCATGGCCTTCCTGTTCGGGGTCCTGGTGGTCTACGGCCTCTCGCGCATCTACCTGGAGCTGGCCCACTGGAAGGTGGGCGACGTGGACATGGCCAC
Source organism: Dehalococcoidia bacterium (assembly GCA_035574155.1). Lineage (GTDB taxonomy): Bacteria > Chloroflexota > Dehalococcoidia > SM23-28-2 > HRBIN24 > HRBIN24. The sequence continues at coordinate 10,498 of DATLZD010000036.1, forward strand.
GCCCCTAGCCCTGGGCATCTCGGCCCTTATCTTGCTGGGAGGCTGGTTCGTGGCCAGCGTGCCCCAGATCAAGGGCTGGCATGTGGGGGCCATGGCCGCCGTTGTCCTCCTGGGCATCCTGGCCGGGGCCATCTGGGCGGCCGTCCATGAGGAGGGGGGCGCCCAGGAGGCGGCGGCCGAGCAGCCCCCGGCGGCTACGGCCCCCGCCGGCGGCGCTCAGGCCGGTGGCGCCCCCGCCACCAGCCTGCAGGTGAGGGCCATCCGCTCCCTGCGCTTCGACAGCCAGCGACTGACGGTGGCGGCCAACCAGCCGGTGACCATCACCTTCGTCAACGAGGACACGGGACAGGTCCATGACATCGCCATCTGGCGGAGCCGCCAGGACGCGCAGGGCGGCGGCCAGCCCCTGGCCTCCACCGAGTTCTGCACCGCCCCCTGTCAGGAGACCCTCACCGTCACCCTCGCCCCAGGCACCTACTACTTCAACTGCACCGTCCACCCGCAGCAGATGACGGGGACGCTGGTGGCCCGCTAGGGGCCGTCTAGCCCTGGTCGCGACGGGACAGCCCCAGTCGCTCCAGCTCCTGCTCCACCTCTTCCCAGGAAGGCCCCCGCTCCCGCCGCTCGTGCTCCATGAACCACTGGTAGAAGGCCCAGCCAGCGAAGCCCCACAACACCAGCGAGCCCAGGATCTTCATGATGGCCGCCGCCAGCTGCTGGTCCACCACCGGCGTGATGGAGTCCACCAGCCGTGGCATCTGGGCGTAGACGGGGTAGACGGGGCTGGTGGCGAACACCAGGAAGGCGGCTATGACCGTGGGGAGCACCGACTGGACGAACAGGTAGGCCAACTGGAAGGGGTAGGACAGGCGGGGCAGCTCGGGCACCGTGCTCAGAACCGGCCACCACATGAGCATGGAGCTGAGCACCAGCCCCAGGTGCGTCAGGAAGTGGAAACCGCCGTTGGTGACCGCCATCTCGATGATGGGCGGCAGGTGGGTGAGGGTCTGAAAGACGGTGAAGACCAGGAAGGCCGAGGCAGGGTGAGTGACGACGCGGGCCGCCCGCAGCACCGCCCGCCAGCGAAGGGGCGTCTGCCACAGCCAGGTGGGGATGCCCACCACCAGCAGCGGGGCAGCCACCATGCTGAAGAGGAAGTGCTGGAACATGTGGGCCGAGAGGAGGTATCCCTCGCCCAAGGGGTGAATGGGCGTGCCGGCCCCGGCGTAGATGGCCACCACCCCCAGCACGAAGGCCAACACCGTGGACCGACGCACCCGCAGGGCATCGGGGGGCCGCAGGTAGCGCAGGGCCAGGTAGTAGCCGCCCAGCAGGGCGAGGCACAGCGCCAGGGCGTCAGGCGGATACCAGTCCAGCCACCAGCGCTGCTCTAGGCCGAAGTGCAGGAACGGCACGTCCCCATACCACCCTTCCTCATAGCAGCCCCGCCTTCATGGTGGCCAACATGGCGATGAAGAGGGCGATAGCCATGCTCAGGCCGAAGGCGAACATGAAGGAGAAGAGGCGACTATCGAAGCGCAGGTGCATGTACCACAGGACCACCAGCAGGAACTTGAGGCCCGAGAGGGCCAGGAACAGCTCCACCAGGACCCCCCGTAGCCCTTCGATGTAGTAGATGGCCACCTCGATGGAGGTGATGATGAACAGGGCCACCGCCACCCGTATGTAATCGGCGGTGGTGGCGTGGAGGCCGCCGGCATGGGCCTCCCCGTCCTCCCGCCGACGTCGGGCACCGCGCAGCTCTGCCAGGGTCATGGACCGCCTCCCTTATCGACCTTCGGCCAGCGGGTCCAGCAGGTAGACCAGGGTGAAGATCAGGATCCAGACGATGTCCACGAAGTGCCAGTAAAGGCCGGCCAGCTCCACGTTGAGGGCGTTGTGCTGGCCGATCCTCCCCCGCAGGGCCATCACCCACAGCGAGAGGAGGATGAGGACCCCCACCGATACGTGGGCACCGTGAAAGCCCGTCAGCAGATAGAAGCTGGAGCCGAACAGGTTGGTGCTCAGGGTCAGCCCCTTGTGCACGAACTCGGTGAACTCGAAGGCCTGCCCGGCCAGGAAGGAGATGCCCAGCAGGGCCGTGCACAGGAGCCAGGTCCGCATCTGGTGCAGCCTACCACGGTGGGCCGCCCCTACCGCCAGGGCCATGGTGGTGCTGCTCATCAGCAGAATGAAGGAGCTGACGGAGGTGAAGGGGATGTTGAACACGTCCGAGGGATAGGGCCCCTCGGTGCTCTGGCCACGGTAGAGCAGGTAGGTGGCGATGAGAGAGCCGAAGAAGAGGGCCTCCGAGGCCAGGAACAGCCACATGGCCAACTTGCGGTTGTCCAGGCCGGTGGAGGTCTCCAGGTGCTCGACGGCGTGGGTCCTCTGTGCCACGTTCCCTTACCTCTCACTCGCTGGCGGGCTCCAGTGCCCAGCCGTAGATGCCGAACAGCAGCACCACCGCCCCCGCCGCCACCAGGGCGTAGTCGGCCAGCACGAAGCCGTAGGCGATGATGGGGAAGCCCATTGCCGCTATGAGGGGGAAGAAGGAGGGGGAGGGCATGTGGATGTGCTGCGCATGCTCCTCCTCGTGCTCCTGATGGGCGCCGCCCGCCACCACCGGGATGGGCCGTCCCGCCTCGTCCTCCCGGTACTTCTGGTGCCAGAAGTCATCCCGCGCCCGCACCAGCGGGATGCGAGCGAAGTTGTAGGGGGGCACCGGCGACGGGATGCTCCACTCCAGGGTGCGGCCGTCCCACGGGTCCGCCCCCGCCCGCTGGCCCCGCCGGGCGGTGATGATGACGTTGATGATGAAGACCAGCACCGACAGGGCGATGAGGAACGCCCCTACGGTGGCGATCATGTTCCACAGGTCCCAGCCCATGCCGGTGGGGTAGGTCTGGATGCGCCGCGGCATCCCCAGCAGCCCCAGGATCATCATGGGCTGGAAGGTGACGTTGAAGCCGATGAGCATCAGCCAGAAGTGGAGCTGCCCCAGCCTCTCGTCCAGCAGCTTGCCCGTGAACTTGGGGAACCAGTAGTAGATGCCGGCGAAGAGGGCGAAGATGGCCCCGCCGAAGAGGACCTGGTGGAAGTGGGCCACCACGTAATAGGTGTCCTGCTGCTGGTAGTCGGAGGGCACCATGGAGTGGGTCACGCCCGTCAGGCCGCCCACCACGAACATGGTGATGAAGCCCAGCGCGAACAGCAGCGGCGTCTTGAAGCGGATGTCGCCGCCCCACAGGGTGCCCAGCCAGTTGAAGATCTTCACCCCCGTGGGCACGGCGATGAGGATGGTGCTCACCCCGAAGGCCGAGTTGGCCACCGGCCCCAGCCCCGTGGTGTACATGTGGTGCACCCACACGCCAAAGCTCATGAAGGCGATGGCGATGCCCGAGAAGACCACGAAGGGGTAGCCGAACAGGGGCTTACGGGCGAACGTGGGCAGCACCTCCGAAACGATGCCCATGGCCGGCAGGATGAGGATATACACCTCGGGGTGGCCGAACAGCCAGAACAGGTGCTGCCACAGCAGGGGCGTGCCTCCCTTGAGAGGGTTGAAGAAGTTGGCCCCGAACAGGCGGTCGAAGGACAGCTCGAACAGCCCCACCGCCAGCACCGGCATGGCGAAGATGATCAGGAAGGAGGTCACCAGCGTCATCCAGGTGAAGACGGGCATGCGCAGCAGCGACATGCCCGGCGCCCTCATGTTGAGGATGGTGACGATGAAGTTGAAGCCCGAGGCCAGGGAGGAGATGCCCAGGATCTGCAGCCCCAAGGCCCAGAAGTCGATGCCGTGGCCCGGGTTGAAGGCCTTCTCCGTCAGGGGGGCGTAGCCGAACCAGCCACCGTTAGGGGCGCCGCCGAAGAAGATGCTGGAGTACAGGAAGATGCCCCCCATAAGGAACGTCCAGTAGCTGAAGGCGTTGAGGCGCGGGAAGGCCACGTCCCGGGCGCCTATCTGCAGGGGCACGATGAGGTTGAAGAAGGCGGCCGAGAGGGGCATCACCACCAGGAAGATCATGGTGGTGCCGTGCATGGTGAACATCTGGTTGTAGACTTCCTGGTCCAGCACCTGGGCGCCGGGACGGGCCAACTGCAGACGGATGGCCAGCGCCTCCACCCCGCCTGCCAGGAAGAAGAGAAAGGCGGTGATGCCATACATGATGCCGATGCGCTTGTGGTCGACGGTGGCGATCCAGCTCCAGATGCCCTGGTAGCTGGCAGCCTGCCGCCGCAGCTGGCGCAGGGCCTCCAGCACCCCCACCGGCGACCCATCGAACGTCGTCTGCGCCATGCCTTCCTACCTCCCTAGCGGGCGGCCTGCTGGCCCTGCCTGGCCAGCTGCTCTCGCGCCCAGGCGTCGAAGGACTCCTGGCTGTCGTGCACTATGACCCGCATGCGCATGTCGGCGTGGGCCAGGCCACAGAACTCGGCGCACTGCCCACCGTATTCGCCCGGCTGCTCGGCCACCAGCCACAGGTGGTTGACCCTGCCGGGGATGGCGTCCATCTTGCCGCCCAGCCGCGGTGCCCAGAAGCTGTGGATGACGTCGATGCTCTCGATGGCCAGGTCTATCTTGCGGTTGGGCGGCAGGTGCAGCTCGGCTGGCTCGGTGCCGCGCCCCACCATCTCCAGGGGGCGCCCCTGAGAGTCGGTGTACTGGGGATACTGGAAGCGCCACACCCACTGCTGGCCGATGACCCGCACCTGCAGGGGGTTCTCCTCGGGCGAGGGGCGGTCGGCCTGCTCGATGATCATGCCGATCATGGGCCCCGCTAGCCCCAGCAAAAGGGCCAGGGGCGCCAGCGTCCAGGCGATCTCCAGCGTCTGGTGGCCGTGGACCTGTCGCGGTGGAGGGTTGCCGGGCCGGTGGCGGTAGCGGACGAGGGCGAAGAGGAGGGCACCCCACACCAGGACCAGGATGACCACCGCCGGCCACATGGCCAGGAAGAAGAGGTGACGCTGGTCGCGGGCCACCTCCCCCACCGGCGCAAAGGTGTTCTGCGGCGTATCGATGGCGACGTTGCAGCCGCTGAGGAGCGCCGCTGCCAGCAGGGGCAACAGCAGGCGCGCGTACCTGACTGCCGACTTGAGTCCGCGCAAGGTGGGCCAGCTCCCTCCGCAGCTCCACCCCCTAATCTTGCACACCATGGGCCTGCCGTCAACGAGGTTTGTGCGTCAGTTCACTAGAAGGCCAGCACGTCCACCGCCAGGGCAGCGAAGAGGACCGCCAGGTAGAGGTTGGACCACTGGAAGAGGGTCGCTGCCCGCCGCAGGGATGGCCGCCACAGCAGCCACAGGCACTGGGCCAGGAGGGCTGCCCCCAGCGCCCCGGCCACTGCCAGGTAGAAGGCCCCCGCCGCGCTGGCCCAGGGGAGGGCCAGGGAGAGGGCCACGGTGGCCAGGGCGTGCAGCAAGATGAGGCGCCGCGTCTCGGCCTCCCCCTTCACCACCGGCAGCATGGGCACGCCGGCCCGCTGATAGTCCTGGCGGTAGTTGAGGGACAAGGCCCAGAAGTGCACCGGCGTCCAGAAGAAGACCACCCCGAACAGCAGCAGCGCCGCCACGCCCACCTCCTCACGCACCGCCGCCCAGCCGATGACGGGCGGCATGGCCCCCGCTGCCCCACCGATGACGATGTTGAGGGGGGTGCTGCGCTTCAGGGCCAGGGTGTAGACCAGCACGTAGAAGCCGTAGGCGCCGATGGTGAGGAGGGCGGCCAGGGTGCCCACGAAGGCCTGCATCAGCAGCGCCCCCAGGGCACCCAGGGCCAGGCCGAAGGCCAGCGCCCGCTCCGGCTCCACCGTCCCCGCCGGTATGGGGCGGCGACGGGTGCGCAGCATCACCGAATCGATGTCCCTGTCGAAGTAACAGTTGAGGGCGTTGGCGCCGCCGGCTGCCAGGGCACCGCCCACCAGGGTGACCAGCAGGCGCCAGGGGGAGGGCCAGCCCTCCTGGGCCAGCACCATGGCCGGCACGGTGGTCACCAGCAGCAGGAGGACGATGCGGGGCTTGGTCAGGCCCACGTAGGCGCGGACGGCCTCGGCCAGCCCCCGCGTGCGCTGTCGCACCGCTGTGCCTAGCATGCTACCCCTCCCCTGCCCGACGGCCGTCGACGGCCCAGATGGTCAGGGCCACCGCCAGCCCCCAGATGGCCGCCGCCAGGGCCAGATGGGCCATCCGCACGGGCGTCGGCAGCTCCAGCCAGATGTTGGCAGCCCCCACCAGCACCTGGGCCAGGTAGAAGGCCAAGGCAGCGGCGGCGGCCCAGCGCGGGAAGTCCCCCAGCGCCCGTCCTCGCAGCCAGAGCCACAGGAGGGCTGCCCCGGCGGCCAGGGCCAGCAGCCGGTGGGCGTAGTGGACCTGGGCCCCGGCGGTGGCGCCGGGCACGACCTTCCCCTCGAATAGGGGCCAGTCGGAGTAGGCCAGGGCCGCCCCGGGCAGGTGCGAGACATAGGAGCCCACCAGGCTCAGGGCCAGCACCAGCGCTGCCGCCGCGGCGGCGGGCAGCAGCAGGCGACCCGCCCGGGGGCCGCCCTGGGGGCGCAACAGCAGCACCGCTGCAGCACCGAGGGCGGCCAGGGTCATCAGGGCCATGCCCAGGTGGGCGGCCCGCAGGGGCACCGGCATCTCCTGCTCCACCGCCTCGCGTCCGATCATGGCCTGGACCAGCACCAGGGGTAGGGCCAGCCAGGCGGCCCGGGCCGCCCAGGGCTGCTCCCTACGCTCGCGCCAGCCAGCGATGGCCGCCCCCAGCACCAGCAGCCCCGTCACTGCCGCCAGCAGGCGGTGGGAGTACTCCAGCAGGACCAGCCTCTCCAGCGGGGGCAGCAGCTGCCCATGGCAGAGGGGCCAGTCGGGACAGGCCAGGCTGGCGCCCTCGGTGCGGACGGCCGCCCCCAGGACCAAAAGGGCGTAGGTGCTGACCAGGGCCAGGGGCACCCAGAGGCGCAGACGGAAGACGGTCCGCAGGCCAGCCGCCGGGCCCAGGGGAGCGCTGCGGACGACGCGTGGACGGGAGGGGACGGCCCCTTTCAAGCGAGCACCCCAATTGCACTTTGTATCACAAATTCACGCTCCCGGTCAAGGCGAGGGCCGGCGGCGGCGACGCCGCTGCAGGCGGTAGAGGCCGATGGCCACGGCCGTGGCCACCACTACGACCACCTCGGGCCGGCGCAGGGCACCCACCAGGCGACGCACCGCGAAGTCCAGCCCCGCCGAACGGAGGAGGTGCACCCCCTTGCGCCGCTCCAGCCGCTGCTCGATCTCCTCAGGGGGCAATTGCTGGAGCTGCTCGCTGGGCTCGTCCACCCCGTCCACGTCCCGGAGGCCCTTCAGGAAGTCTTCCAGGGGGACCTGGGCCAGGACCCAGTCCTCGGGTAGGTCGTCCTCTTGCCCGTTGCCGCTCATGCCGCTCCGCCGCAGGCCCGCCAACCCCAAGGGTAAGGCACCACACCGCCAGGGGCCAAGGTGCACCGGGGGCCTAGAAGACGGCCGCTGCCAGCACGGCGGCCAACACCTGCAGCACCGCCAGGGCCAGCCATCCCAGGAAGGCCACGGCGATGGTCCGCAGCCAGCTCTCGTAGTCCAGGGCGGCGCGGATGGCCACCACCGTCGCCACCAGCACCCATACGGCTACCACCGCGCTGACCACGATGCCCACCAGGGGGATGACGCCCAGGACGAGGAAGAGGCGGGGCGCCGAGGCGAAGCCCAGCACCCGCAGGAGTTGGCCCCAGTCGGCCTCGGTCCTCTTACTGGGCAGGAGACGGGCGCCGATCAGGTAGGTGACGTAGGCATAGGCGGCCCAGCCAATGAGGGCGAAGACGATGGCCACCACCACGCCGCCCGCGCCGCCGCCCAGGGCGCCTACGGCCGCCGCCAGGGCGCCCAGCACCACCACCAGGGCCGCCTGCCAGGTAGCCGTCTCGTCGGCCTCCACCGCCTCGTAGGCCTCGGCCTGGAGCAGCATGGCCCCCACCACCCGGTCGCCGAAGGAGGAGGGCCCCGTCTGTGTCCTCATCCCTCTTTCCACCTCCTAGCGGGTAGGTTCTCTGGCATTTTAGACCGTGGGCGGGGGAGGCGATAGAATGGGGCCTACACGGCACTGGGAGGTGGGACTGTGGCACGGGAACGGCTGCTGGTGGTGGGCGGCGATGCCGCAGGCATGAGCGCCGCAGCCAACGCCCGGCGGCGACGGCCCGCAGATGACCTGGCCATCGACGTTTACGAGCAGGGGCCCCACGTGTCCTATGCCGCCTGTGGCATCCCCTATTACATCGGCGGTCTGGTGCCCTCCGCAGAGCGGCTCATCGCCCGGAGGCCCGAGCAGTTCGAGGCCGAGGGCATCGGCGTGCACCGGCGCCACCGGGTGGAGGCCATAGACGTCAGCCAGGGGCGGGTGCTGGTGCGGCCCCTGGACGGGGGCGAGGCCCGGTGGGAACCCTACGACCACCTGCTCCTGGCCACCGGCTCGCTGCCCGTCCGCCCCCAGGTCCCGGGCATAGACGCCCGCGGCGTCTTCGGCCTCAACACCCTGGAGAGCGGCATCGCCGTTCACCGCTTCCTGGAGGAGGAGCGGCCACGGCGGGCAGTCATCGTGGGTGGGGGCTACATCGGTCTGGAGATGGCCGAGGCCCTGGTCCTCAAGGGCCTGCAGGTGACCCTGGTGGAGAAGGAAGAGCAGGTGATGCTGACCCTGGACGCCGACATGGCGGAGCCCATCGCCCGCCGGCTGGAGGGTCTGGGGGTGGAGCTACATCTGGGGGAGGCCCTCACCGCCTTCGAGACGGCCGACGGGCGCCTGCGGGCGGCCGTCACCGACCGGGGCACCCTGCCCTGCGACCTGGCGGTGCTGGGGCTGGGGGTGCGCCCCAACTCGGGGTTGGCCCGCGAGGCGGGCATCCCTCTGGGCGTGCGGGGCGCCATCGTGGTCAACGAGCGCATGCAGACGGAGCTGCCGGGCATCTGGGCGGCGGGGGACTGCGCCCAGACCTTCCATCTGGTGTCGCGAAGGCCCTTCTGGGTGGCCCTGGGCACGGTGGCCAACAAGCAGGGCCGTGTGGCGGGCATCAACCTCGGGGGCGGCTACGCCACCTTCCCCGGGGTGGTGGGCACGGCCATCACCAAGGTCTGCGAGCTGGAGATAGCCCGCACCGGCCTGCAGGAGCGCGAGATAAGGGCCCTGGGCTGGGAGTTCGTGGCCGCCCGCATTGAGGCCCCCACCCGCGCCCACTACTACCCCGAGGCGGGCCGCCTGACGGTGAAGCTGCTGGCCGAGCGGGGGTCGGGGCGCCTGCTGGGCGGACAGATCGTGGGCACCGACGGGGCCGGCAAGCGCATCGACGTCATCGCCACCGCTCTTCACGGTGGCCTCACGGTGGAGGAGTTCCTCCACCTGGACCTGGCCTACGCGCCGCCCTTCTCGCCCGTGTGGGACCCGGTGCTGGTGGCCGCCCGTCAGCTGATGGGCAGCCTTTGAGGGACGCTACTTGGCCAGGCCCGAGGGCGCCCGCTGGTCCCCTTCCACCAGCAGCAGCCGCTGCAGGGCCGGCCAGGGCAGCCGGCGCACCGCCTGCCCCAGGCGCGGGTAGAGCCAGCGCTGCAGGGCCGCGGCCACCGGGAAGCCCATGAGGGAGACCACCGCCCCCGCCGCGGCGTCCAGGAAGAAGTGGTTGGCGGTGACGGTGATGGCGAAGACCTGGGATGCGGGCAGGAAGAGGCCGACGGGCACCATCAGCCAGGCCAGCCGCGACCCCCAGAAGCACCAGACGACGCCGATGCCCAGCAACAGGTCCCAGCCGAAGTGTAGGCTGGGCATGGCGGCATAGGGGTTGACGAAGGCGGCCGTCTCCTGGCTCTGGTAGGCGTAGCCCAGGTAGCGCTGCATGGTGTCCACGAAGCCCGTTATGTAGGGCGGCGCGTTGGGGTCGAACTGGGCTGCCAGGTCGGGCAGGAGCCGCGGCGGGGCCACCGGGTAGGCCCAGTAGACGATGAGGGCGATGGCCCCCGAGGCCAGGAAGGCGTCCCGCAGGAGGGTGTACTTGGGCCGGCGCCAATAGTAGCACCAGATGCCGAAGGCGATGATGAGGGGGAAGTGGAGCCAGAAGTAGATGATGTTGAAGGCCTGCACCACGAACAGGTTGTCGCCCAGCGTCCGCTGCAGGTCGTCCTCCCAGAAGAAGCCCAGGCGCTGCTGGAGGTCGATGATCTGGCGGGCATGCCAATAGGCCTCCTCGGGCCGGTCGATGACGGCGCCCCGCACGCCGAAGTAGGCCAGGAAGCCCACGGCGACGATGAGGGCCTCCAGCAGGTCACGTCGGCCGAAGCGGGGCAGCAGCTGGCGCCAGCGGTGCTGAGGGGGGGACGGCTGGGAGGACATGACCTCAGCGGGCGGCAGCGGCGCCGCTGGCGCGCCAGCGGGCCAAGAGGCGCCGCCCGTAAAGGGACCAGGTGCGGGACAGGAGCAGGCCCAGCAGGGCCACCGCCGCCCCCAGCATCACGTCCAGGATGTAATGGTTGGCCGTGGCCACGATGGCTGTCCCCATGGCGATGGGCATGAGCACCGCCAGGCCCCGCAGGAGCCGGTTGCTGGTGGCGCTCCAGATGGCCATGGCCAGCAGCAGGTTCCAGCCGAAGTGCAGGCTAGGGAGGGCCGCATACTGGTTGACGAAGCCCGCCGGCTGCATGCTGTAGTTGATGGGCGAGAAGGCGGCCATGGTGTCCACCAGCCCGTAGGGCCAGGGCAGGAGCCTGGGCGGCGCCGTAGGCAGGAAGGTGAAGAAGACCAGGCCGATGCCCCCCGATATGAGGAAGGCGTTGCGGTAGAGGCTGTAGACCGGCCGGTGCCAGAAGAAGAGCCACAGGCCCACCACCACGATGAGAGGGAAGTGGGCGTAGACGTAGACGGCGTTGGCCGCCTCCACCAGCAAGCGGCTGGACATCACCAGGGCCTGCAGCTCCTTCTCCCAGAAGAGGCCCAGCGCCCTCTCCACCTGGGCGATGTCTATGCCACGGGAGACGGCCTCGGTGGTGCGCCCCTCCACCAGCCCCCGCACCCAGTAATAGAGGGCGAAGGCGGCAGCCATCACCACCAGGTCCCACAGGCCATACCTGTGGACGAAGCGCCAGGAGCGCTGGGCGGTCAGGATGGTCCGCCTGGCCAGCGCCATGTCGGTCTCTCTCCCCCTTCGCTAGCCGCCCCTCTATTATAGCCCCTCAAGCCCCCTGAAGGCTGTAGCCGCCACAGGCTGCCGTCGGGCCCTTGACGGTTCTGGAACATATGTTCTAGGATGGGGCCACCAAAGGGGCAGGCGATGGCCAGGACGTTCCCCCTCCGCAACGTGCTGCGGCCCTACCAGGTGGAGGTGGCCAGGGCCGTCCTGGACAGCGTGCGCCACCGTCGTGGCCTCACCTTCACGGTGATGATGAGCCGACAGGCGGGAAAGAACGAGCTCTCGGCCCAGATGGAGCTCTACCTGCTGGCCCGCCACCTGCACCATCCCGAGGAGCTGGTCAAGTGCGCCCCCACCTTCGACCCCCAGGCCCGCATCAGCCTGCGGCGCCTCTGGCAACGGCTGCAGGAGGCGGGACTGGGGGAGCTGGCAGCCCTGGAGGAGGGGCGGGCGGTGCGCCTGGGCAGGGCCAGGCAGGTCTTCCTCTCGGCCGAGCCTGCCGCCCACGTGGTGGGCCACACCGCCACCCTGCTGCTGGAGGTGGACGAGGCCCAGGAGGTAGACCGGGAGAAGTTCCAGCGCGAGTTCCTGCCCATGGCCGCCGCCTGGGGGGCCACCGTCGTCCTCTACGGCACCCCCTGGGACGGCTCCACCCTGCTGGAGGAGATGGCCGAGCACCACCGGCAGCTGGAGCGCCGCGACGGGGTGCGGCGCCACTTCCAGTGGGACTGGCAGGAGGTGGCCCGCCACAGCCCGGCCTATGCCCGCTTCGTGGAGGGGGAGCGGCTGCGGCTGGGGGAGGAGCACCCCCTCTTCCGCACCCAGTATGCCCTGCGGCCCATCGGCGGCGGGGGGAGGCTCTTCTCCCCCTCCCAACTGGCCCAGCTGCGGGGGGAGCACCCCCGCCAGGCGGCCCCGCGGACCGGCGAGTGTTACGTGGCCGGCCTGGACTTGGGCGGCCAGGACTGGGGCAGCGGCCGCGGCCACGACGCCACCGTCCTCACCATCGCCCGTGTCCTCTTCCCGTCGCCCGAGGCGGCCGTGCAGGAGCCGCTGCTGGAGGTGGTGGAGCAGCGGGCCTTCGTGGGCACCCCCCACGACGAGCTGTACGCCGCCCTGGCTGACCTGCTGGGACGGGTCTGGCGGGTGCGACGGGTGGCGGTGGACGCCACCGGCCTGGGGGAGACGCTGGCCCGGCTGCTGGCCCGCTCCCTGGGAGAGGGGACGGTGCTGCCCCTGCGCTTCACGGCCGAGGTCAAGTCCCGCCTGGGCTATGGACTGCTGGCGGCCGTCAACGGCGGCCGCCTGCGGCTCTACGCCCAGGACGGCTCCCGCGAGTGGCAGGAGGCGTGGCGGGAGCTGGAGGCGGCGCGGGCCGTCTACCGGCCCAACCGGGCCATGTCCTTCTACGTGCCCGAGGGCCAGGGACACGACGACTACCTGGTGAGCCTGGCCCTGGCGG